>JALYGZ010000083.1 GCA_030776845.1 Actinomycetota bacterium | reverse complement strand
ACGTCGACCCCCGCGGCCGAGCGGGCCGCGCTGGACCGCCTCCTCGAGGACCGCGCGGTCAACCCGGTCTTCCAGCCGGTCGTCGACCTCGACACGGGCGAGACGGTGGCGTACGAGTCGCTTGCCCGCGGCCCCCGCGGCTCGCTGCTGGAGCGCCCGGACCGGCTGTTCGCGCTGGCCCGGCGGGTCGGACGGCTCGACGAGCTCGACTGGCTGTGCCGGGTGAGCGCCGTGAGCGCCGCGGCGGACGCGGGCCTGCGCCCGCCGGCCACGCTGTTCGTCAACATCGAGCCGGCGACGCTGGGCACCCCGTGTCCGCCCGGACTGCGCGACGAATGGGAGCGGGGCGCCCCGGGCCTGCGGGTCGTCCTGGAGATCACCGAGCGGGCGGTCACGGCGCGGCCGGCCGAGCTGTTGGCCGTCGTCGAGCAGGTGCGCCGGCGCGGCTGGGGGATCGCTCTGGACGACATCGGCGCGGACACCCGCTCACTGGCGCTGCTGCCCTTCGTGCGGCCCGACGTCGTCAAGCTGGACCTGCGGCTGCTGCACGAGCAGACGACGGTGGGCACCGCCCGCATCGTCAACGCCGTCGGCGCCCACGCCGAGCGCACCGGCGCGCTGATCCTGGCCGAGGGCATCGAGACAGGCGAGCAGGCCGACCTGGCCCGCGCGATGGGCGCGCGGCTCGGGCAGGGTTGGCTGTTCGGCCGGCCCGGCCCGCTGCCGTCTCCTCCATCGGCGCCCGCCCGGGCGCTGTCTCTGATTGGGGCCCCCGAGCCCCCGGGCGGGGACACCCCGTACACCGTCGTGGCCTCGCGGCGCCCGGTGCGCCGGGCCGACAAGGGCCTGCTGCTGACGATCAGCAGGGCGCTGGAGTCCCAGGCCGCGGGGCTGGGCGCCACCGGCGTCCTGCTCGCCGCCTTCCAGGACGCCAGCCGCTTCACCGCCGACTCCCGGGGCCTGTACCAGGAGATGGCCCGCCGCGCCGCGCTCGTCGGAGTCTTCGGCGTCGGCATGGACGCCCACCCCCTGCGCGGGGTCCGGGGCGCGGCGCTGGACGCCGACGACGCCCTGACCGGCGAGTGGAGCGTGGTCCTCGTGGGCCCGCACTTCGCGGCGGCGCTGGCCGCCGTGGACCTCGGCGACGAGGGGCCGGACGAGCACCGCCGGTTCGACTTCGCGATGACCTACGAGCGCGAGCTGGTGCTGGCGGCCGCCCAGACCCTGCTGGCCCGCATACGGAGCTCATCCCCGGGGACCCCGGCGCCACCGGACGACGCGGCCACGCCCGCGGCGTCGGCTCAGGGCGGCACGCGGTCGGCCCGGGTGTAGACGTTCATCCGGTCGCCCCGAAGGAAGCCCACCAGGGTCATGCCGGACGACTCGGCCAGGGCCACCGCCAGGCTCGACGGTGCGGACACGGCGGCCACCATCGGCACGTGGGCGGCCAGGGCCTTCTGCACGATCTCGAAGGCGACGCGCCCGGACACCATCAGCGCGTGGCCGCCGAGCGGCAGCAGCCCCTGCAGCGCCGCCCAGCCCACGACCTTGTCGACCGCGTTGTGCCTGCCGACGTCCTCGCGCAGGCAGCGCAGCCCGCCGCCGGCGTCGAACAGCGCGGCGGCGTGCAGGCCGCCGGTGCGGTCGAACACCCGCTGGGCGGAGCGGATGTTGCCCGGCAGCGAGCGCACCACGCCGACCGGCATCCGCAGGGGGTCGGCGGCCACGTCGGGCACCCGCTTGCGGACCGCGTCGATGCTGGCGGTGCCGCACAGCCCGCACGACGACGCGGTGTAGACGTTGCGGCGCAGGGACGCCGCGACCGGGGCCGGGGACCGTCGTCCGACGTCGACGACGTTGTAGGTGTTCGGCTCGGCGGGGTCCGGAGACGCGCCGGCGCAGTAGCGGACCGTCGCCACGTCGTCCGGGGCATCCAGGATGCCCTCGGTCAGGCAGAAGCCCACCGCGAGCTCGAAGTCGTCACCGGGCGTGCGCATCGTGACCGAGACGGCCTCGCCGTCCACGCGGATCTCCATCGGCTCCTCGACGGCCAGCGCGTCGACGCGCCGGCGTCGATGGTCGGCGTCGACGGTCACCACCGGGCGGGTGGCGACCACCCGGCCGCTCACCCCGAACCCGGCCCGTCGCGGGCCATGTCACCGATGGTGTCGGTCAGCGCCCGGATGCGGGCCGTCCGCTGCGACGCATCGTCCGATGCGAGGGCCCGGCCGGCGACGTAGCAGGCCAGGGGGGCGTAGCGCCGCTCGAAGCGGTGCGCGACCACTCGGGCCAGCCGCAGCAGGGCGTCGGCCTCCTCGGCGTCGAGCGGCGGCGTCCCTCCCCGCTGCGCCAACTCGGCGAAGAAGCCCGTCGTGTCGGTCATGGCCCCGACCCTACCGCCGTCAGGGGAAGAGGCGCTCCACGACCCAGTCGCCGGCGCCGTCGCGCCGGTAGCGGAACCGGTCGTGCAGCCGGTTCGCCCGCCCCTGCCAGAACTCGACCTCCGCCGGGGTCACCATGTAGCCGCCCCAGAACGGCGGGCGCGGCACCGGCCCGCCCGCGAACCGCTCGCTCGCCTGGTGCATCCGCTCCTCCAGCTCCTCACGACCGGCGAGAACCTCGCTCTGCCGGGAGGCCCACGCCCCCAGCTGGCTGCCGCGGGGCCGGGAGGCGAAGTAGGCGTCCGACTCCTCCTCTGACAGGCGCGCCGCCCGGCCCCGGACGCACACCTGCCGCCGCGGCGCGTCCCAGAGGAACACCAGCGCCACGCGCGGGTTCGCCTCCAGCTCCCGGGCCTTGCGGCTGGCGTGGTTGGTGTAGAAGGCGAAGCCGCGGGGGCCGACGCCCTTGAGCAGCACGGTGCGCGCCGAGGGGGACCCGTCGGGCGCCACCGTCGCCAGGGTCATGGCGTCCGGCTCGCTCAGGCCGGCCCGCGTCGCGTCGGCGTACCAGCGGCGGAACTGCTCGACGGGGTCGGGTTCCAGGTCGCGCCTGCGCAGCTCGGCGGCCACGACCGGCGCTACAGCCGGCCGATGAGGTCGCGGGGCGCGTCGACGACGTCGCGGGCGCCGAAGCCGAGCAGGCGCCCGTCGCCGAAGCCGCCGCAGCGGACCCCGATCATGCCGGCCCCCACCCGGGCGGCGGCCTCGGCGTCCCAGGGGCTGTCGCCGATCAGCACCGCCCGCTCGGAGGGGATCTCCAGCTGCTCACAGGCGGCGAGCAGCACGTCGGGCGCCGGCTTGGGGGCACCCACGCTGTCGGCTCCCGCCGCGGGCAGGTCGTCGCGGCCCAGGGCCGCCAGCAGGGCCTCGCCCTCGTCTCCCGTCGCCGACGTCGCCAGGGCGAACGGCACGCCGCGACGCTCCAGGTCGTCCACGAGCGCCAGCGCCCCCTCGCTGGCGCGCAGCCGGTCAGCGGCGTCGAGGAAGCGGCGCGTGTGGCCCTCGGCGATGTCACCGGCCTCCGGCACGTGGCGGCCCAGCAGGCGGGGGACGAGCCGGTCGCCGCCGATGCCCAGCGAGTCGTGGATGCGCCAGTGCGCGACCTCGTAGCCGGCGGCGGCGAACGCCGCGTCCCAGGCCAGCACGTGCAGATAGGCGGAGTCGACGAGCGTCCCGTCGAGGTCGAGCAGGACCGCGAGTTGGCTGTGCGAGACCATGACGCGCGTGTGCCCGCACCGCCCGAGTGCAAATCACATCGGGGAGATCTTTCGGGGAGGCCGGCCGGTGTGCCATTGTTGGCGCGGTCGTCGACAGGCGGAGGCGTGATGGCGCAGCGGGAGACCGGCGAGGACGAGGTTCGCGACGAGGACCTCGTCGACGTCCCACAGATGGGCGACCGCACCGAGCCCCAGCGCGTCTCCCAGAGGGCCAGGATCGGGCGCTTCCTCGGACCGGCGCTGGGCCTGCTGGCCTACGTCGTGATCCCCAGCGGCGCGGGGGGTCTGGGCAGCAGCGGGCGGGCGACCGTGGCCGTCGCGGTGATCATGGCCACCTGGTGGGTCACCGAGGCCCTTCCCATCGCCGCGACCGCCCTGCTGCCCATCGTGCTGTTCCCGCTGACGGGCGTGCTCGGCATCGAGGACGCCACGGCCCCGTACGCCAACGACCTGATCTTTTTGTTCATGGGCGGTTTCATGATCGCGCTGGCGATGCAGCGCTGGGGCCTGCACCGGCGCATCGCGCTGGTGACGGTGCGGGCGGTGGGCACGTCCCCGGTCCGCCTCATCGGCGGCTTCATGCTGGCGACCGCGTTCCTCAGCATGTGGGTGAGCAACACGGCGACGACCGTGATGATGCTGCCGATCGGCGTGTCGGTGCTCCAGCTGGTCTTCGACCGACTGGACCAGGACACCTCCGAGGGGAGTCTCACCGGTCGGGGGGCGACAAGGTTCGCCACCTGCCTGATGCTGGCGATCGCCTACGCCGCCAGCATCGGCTCCTTGGCGACGATCATCGGCACGCCGCCCAACACGTTCGTCGTGGCGTTCCTGCAGCAGGAGGCCGGGGTGAGCATCGGCTTCGGCCAGTGGATGCTGTTCGGCCTGCCGCTGGCCGCCGTGTTCCTCGTCATCGGGTGGGTGATGCTGACCCGCGTGCTGTACCCGCCCGAAATCGACGAGGTCCCCGGCGGCAGGGAGATGATCCAGCGGGAGCTCGACGAGATCGGGCCGGTGAGCCGGGGGGAGAAGACCGTCGGCGTCGTGTTCGCGGTGACCGCGCTGCTGTGGATCTTCCGGTCGCCGATCTCCGGCTCCTCGCTCATCGCATCGTTCTGGCCGAGCATCCGCTTCCTGGACGACGCGAGCATCGCCATCGGTGCGGCGATCGCCTTGTTCCTGATCCCCGTCGACCGCCGGCACGGCGCGTTCGCGCTCGACTGGCGGACGGCGGTGCAGCTGCCCTGGGGCGTGCTGCTGTTGTTTGGCGGCGGGCTGAGCCTGGCGGCGGCCGTGACCGAGACGGGCGTGGACGTCTACATCGGCGAGCAGGTCGGCGCCCTGGGCGGCCTTCCCACGCTGCTGCTCGTCGTGCTGGTCGTGACGCTCGTCATCTTCCTCACTGAGTTCACGAGCAACACGGCCACCACCGCGGCCGTCGTGCCGATCATGGCCGGCGTCGCCGGCGGCCTCGGCTACGGCCCCGTCGTCCTGGTCGTGCCCGCGGCGCTGGCCGCGACGTGCGCCTTCATGCTGCCGGTGGCGACGCCGCCGAACGCGATCGTCTTCGGGTCGGGCCACATCACGATCCCGCAGATGGTCCGGGCAGGGATCTGGCTCAACCTGGTCGCCATCGTGATGGTGACCCTGGCCATGTACGCGCTGGGCTTCACGGTCCTGGGCGCCGAGCTGTCCTAGCCGACCCCGTCGCCGTGAGCGACGTGCGGGCCGACGCGCAGCGCTGGCTGGCCGAGGACCCCGAC
>JALYGZ010000082.1 GCA_030776845.1 Actinomycetota bacterium | reverse complement strand
GAGGGGGCCCGGTGGCCGGCTGGGTCGCCTGGTCCGAGTACGCGGCGGGGACCGGTCGGGCGCGGGGCCGCGACGGCGACGGCCCGCCGCGCCCGGCGACGTCCCGCAGCATGCGCTCGGTCCTCGCCGCGGTCGGACGCCGCTCGGGCTCCTTGTCCAGCAGGGATATCAGCAGCGGCTCCAGAGGGCCGGCGCGGCGGGGCGGCGGTGGATCGTCATGCAGCACGGCCGTCAGCGTCGGGAGGGGCCGGCCGCGGTCGAACGGGCTGCGTCCCTCGAGGGCGAAGTACAGCGTGGCGCCCAGGCCCCACAGGTCCGCCGGCGGCCCGCACGTGCCGTCGCGTGCCTGCTCGGGGGACATGTACGACGGGGAGCCGAGGATGAGCCCGGAGCCGGTGATCTGGGGATCGCCCTGCAGGGAGGCGATACCGAAGTCGGCGAGCTTGCCGCCGCCGTCCGGCGGCACCATGACGTTGCTCGGCTTCACGTCGCGGTGGACGATCCCCCGGCGGTGGGCGGCCCGCAGCACGTCGAGCACGCCCAGCCCCACCTCCGCCGCCCGGGCGGGCGACAGCGGGCCGTCGCGTGCGACGAGGTCGGCCAGCGTGGGCGCGCGCAGCATCTCCATCACGATGTAGACCTGCTCGCCCTCCTGGATCACGTCGTAGACGGTGGCCGCGCCCGGATGGTTGACCCGCGCCGCCGCGCGGGCCTCGCGCATGATCCGTGAGCGCATGGCCCGGCGCTCGTCCTCGGGGACCGTGGCCGGCGGCTGTACCTCCTTGAGGGCCACCTCCCGCTGCAGGACCGTGTCCTCGGCCCGCCACACCGCGCCCATGCCGCCCCGCCCGAGCAGGCTGCGCACGACGTAGCGGTCGGCGACCCGCCGCTCGGCCATGGGCGTGCGGTCCTCTCTCTGGGTGGTGCAGCCCCGACATTCTCACGCACCCAAGTGATCTGTCGAACCCGCCAGCCGGTTCGCGCCACCCCCGGGGCGGGGGTAGCGTGTAAGGGATGCCAAACTTCACTCGGCGGGGATCGGGTGGCACCGGGCTGGCCGGGGCGGTGCCTGGGCTCGACGTCCGCGGCGTGCGGCTGTCCTACGGGGCCGCCCCGGTCCTGGCCGGCGTCGACGTGGCCGTCCCCGCGGGTGGGCTGGTGGCCCTGCTCGGTCCCAGCGGCTGCGGCAAGACCACGCTGCTGCGGGCGATCGCGGGCCTTGAGCGGCCCGTCGCCGGCGTGGTGGCGGTGGGCGATCGGGTGCTGACCGGCCCCGGCGCCTTCGTCGACCCGGAGCGGCGCCGCGTGGGCATGGTCTTCCAGGACTGGGCGCTGTTCCCGCACATGACGGTCGGTCGCAACGTCGGCTTCGGACTGTCACGCCAACGGCGCCAGTCCGGCGGCGTGGAGGAGGCGCTGGCCCTGGTGGAGCTCACCGGGCTGGGGGGCCGTCTGCCGGCGACGCTGTCGGGCGGCCAGCAGCAGCGCGTCGCCCTGGCCCGCGCGCTCGCCGGACGGCCGGCGGTACTGCTGCTCGACGAGCCCTTCTCCAACCTCGACACCACCCTGCGGGCGCAGGTCCGCTCGGAGGTGACGGCGCTGCTGCGACGACTGGGCATGACGGCCCTGTTCGTGACCCACGACCAGGAGGAGGCGTTCGTCCTGGGCGACGAGGTCGCGATCATGCTCGACGGGCGCATCGAGCAGCAGGCCCCGCCCGCTGACCTCTACGCGGCGCCGGCCTCCCGGGCGGTCGCGCGCTTCGTCGGCGACCCGAACCTGCTGCCCGGCCGCGCCCATGGCCCGGCGGTGGCCACCGCGGTGGGGGCCGTCCCCCTGCGCGAGTCCCGCACCGGCGACGTCGATGTGCTCGTGCGGCCCGAGGACCTCGTGGTCCGCGAGGGAGGGGACGCCAGCGTCACCCATGTGGAGTTCTATGGCCACGACGCCGTCTACGTCGTGCGCCCGCACGGCGGTCCGGCCGTGCGCGCCCGCACCCTCACCCGGCCCCGCTTCGCCCCCGGGGACTGCGTCGCGGTGGACTACGCCGGCGCGCCGACGGTCGCCTACGGCGTGGCCGACCGTCAGGGGCCCTGAGCGGCGTCAACGCTCCGGCTGCAGGGCCGCCCCGCCCCGGTTGAGCTGGCGGTGCACGGCCGGGACCACATGGCGCAGGTACCGGGCGAGCCGGACGTAAGACCGGCCGTGTCGGCGGAAGCGGTAGCTGATCGGGGCCTCGGCGTACCGGTAGCCCTTCTCGAGCAGGTCGAGCGTGAGGACCTGGGCGTAGTTGAAGTCGTGCACGATGCGGGCGTCGGCCGCGGCCGCCGCCGACAGCGCCCGGTAGCCGCTCTGGCCGTCGCTGATGGGAGCCCGCGCCACGAACCGCAGCGCGGCCGTCAGCAGCCGGTTGCCGAGCCGGCGATGCGGCCGCATGCGGTGGATGACGCCCGCGAAGCGCGAGCCCACGACGTAGTCGGTGCGGTCGGCCAGGATGGGGCCCACGAGACGCTCGAGCTCCTCGGGCGCGTACTCGCCGTCGGCGTCGCAGAAGGCCACGGCGGCGGCCCCCCGGGCCAGTCCCTCGGCCAGTCCGCGGCGCACGGCCGCGCCC
>JALYGZ010000081.1 GCA_030776845.1 Actinomycetota bacterium | reverse complement strand
AGGGCCATGCGCGAGGTCGTCGGGAAGCTGATGAGCGGGATGACCTCGAACCAGTTGTTCACCAGCACGAAGAAGAAGATGGTGGTGAGCAGCGGCACCCAGCCGGCGCCCTCCGCGCCGATCACCTGGAAGGCGATCTGCTCGCGGATGAACTCGACGACCGCCTCGCAGGCGTTCTGGAGCTTGCCGGGCACGATGTTCGGCGAGCGGAAGGCGACGAGGAACAGCGCCGCGACCAGCAGCGCGGCGAACAGCGCCAGGAGCGCGACCCGGTTGAAGGCGAGGTAGGTGTCCTCGAAGGCGATCGCCGGCCACTCGAACAGCTCGAAGATGGGTGGGACCTCCCAGGACCCCCCGTAGGAAACGCTCGCCAGGACCTGGCTCACGCCTGCATCCTTTCGGTCCGATCGCCCGTGGTCGGCGCTGGAGAACCGGCAGCCCGCGACGGGCGGCTTTGTACCACGCCCGGGCGGTCGTCCCGGCCACGGCGGGCCTCCGTGCGCACCCAGAACGCGCCGGGCAGGCGGCTGACCACGCGCACCTCCCACACGAGTGCGGCCACGAGCAGGACGGCCGCGGAGACGGCCAGGCTGGGACCGTGGATCGCCTCCACGGGGCGCAGCAGCACGATCAGCAGCGCGTAGATCATCAGCCGCAGCAGGTACCCACCCAGCGCGGCGCCCATGAGCGCCGTGGGGCCTAGCCGGGCGGCCCACGACAGCGTGGCCCCCGACATCACGAACATGCCGGCCACCACGGCGGCCCCGATGGCCGCTCCCAGCGCGCCGCCGCCACCGGCCGCCAGCGCCGCCACGCCGACGACCGGAGGGGCCAACAGGGTCGCGAGCACCACCGCGGACCGGGCCAGGTGCAGCTCCACGTCCCGGGGCGGGCCGGGGGCGGACGCCCCGGGGCGCTCAGGGCCGGGCACGGGAGCCACCCGACCCGGGCGGCGACGCCTCGGGGGGGTCGCTGCTGCGCAGCCAGACCAGATAGAAGCCCAGGGCGTTGCCCAGGACGAAGCCGACCGACATCAGCCAGGGCCCGGTCCCCAGCCACAGGTCCACCAGCCAGCCGATGCCGCCCCAGACCAGCGTGGCCGTGAGGAACTCCACCGACATGGTCCAGCCGACCCCGACGTCGTCCCACAGCGCCTGCCGGTCCGTGCGGGCGGCGGCGGGGCGGGCGGCGGTGGCGCCCCCACCGGGGGCGTCCGCGGGGGCATCGGGCGGCGTCATCGTCGCTGAGAGCATACGGGCCCCCGACAGAGGGTGTCAAAGCCCCCGAACAGGCGTTTTGCCTGATCAGCACCGCTTTCCGGCGCCGCGTCGATGGGCGGTGCTAGCCTCCCGCCGTGCGCGGCCCCATCTTCATCGTCGGCACCATGAGGTCCGGTAGCACCCTCCTGCGGCTCGTCCTCGACAGCCACGAGCACATCGCCATCGGCGACGAGACCGGGTTCATGCGGGCCGCGACCGGCATCAAGGACGTGCCGGACTTCCACTCCGGCGCCGGCTGGTACCGCCGCTTCGGGTTGACCGAGGCCGACATCGACGAGCGGATCCGCCGCTTCTACACCGAGGTCTTCTCGGGGTACGCGGCCCGCCAGGGCAAGGGGCGGTGGGGGGAGAAGACGCCCTTCCACGCCATGTACATGCGCGAGATGGCGACGATGTTCCCCGACTGCGTCTTCGTGGGGACGGTCCGCCACCCCGGCGCCGTGGCCGTGTCGAAGATGCGCCGCACCAGCACCCTGGAGCACTCCATCGCCAACTGGGTGCGCGTCAACAGCCAGCTCGTGCGGATGAGCCGGACGCTGGCCGGTCAGGGGCGCCTGGCCGCGGTGCGCTACGAGGACCTGGTTGCGCACACCGAGCCCACCCTCCGTCAGCTCATGGCCTTCCTGGGCGAGCCGTGGTCGCCGGGGCTGCTCGAGCACCACCGCGTCCAGCGGGACAAGGGCACGCCGAGGATGTCGGACGGGGGCACCCGCACCCGCGAGGCCATCGACCCCGGGCGGGTGGACGAGTGGCACGGGCGGATCGCGCCGGGCCAGCTGCGCCGCGTGGCGGAGGCCACGGCCAGCCTGCGCCAGGTCTTCGGGTACGACGAGCGCGGCGCCGTCGACCTGGACGCCGGGGTCTGCCTGCTCGACGGCGAGCGCCTGCGCGA
>JALYGZ010000080.1 GCA_030776845.1 Actinomycetota bacterium | reverse complement strand
GGCGCCGGCGGCGAGCCGGCGCTGCTGTCGCGCAACCTGCGCGGCCTGGACGTCTACCTCGTCCCGCGCGCCGACGGGCGGCTGGTGGTGGGGGCGACCGTCGAGGAGCGGGGCTTCGACGACCGGGTCACCGCCGGGGCGGTCCTGGACCTGCTGCGCCACGCCTGGGAGCTGCTGCCGGGCGTCGCCGAGCTCGAGCTCACCGAGACGGTCTGCGGCCTGCGGCCCGGCAGCCGCGACAACGCCCCGCTGCTGGGCCCGGGCGACCCCGAGGGCCTGGTCCTGGCGACCGGGCACTACCGCAACGGCGTCCTGCTCACGCCGGTCACCGCGGACACGGTCGTCGAGCTGCTGGTCACCGGCCGTGTCCCCGAGCTGATCGCCGGGTTCGGCCCCAGGCGGTTCGCCACGCAGGAGGTCGGCTCGTGACGGTCACGCTCAACGGCCGGGCGACCCAGCTGGCGGGAGGGGTCACGGTGGCCGACCTCGTCGCCCGACAGGTCGGCGACGCCCGGCGCCCCGGCGTGGCGGTGGCCCTCAACGGGCGGGTCCTGCCACGCCACGACTGGCCGGACACCAGGCTGTCCGACGGCGACGCCGTCGAGGTGCTCACCGCCTCCCAGGGCGGGTAGGCTGGTCGTACACGGGAGCCCCGGCCGGGGCTGAGAGGGAAGGCGGACACCGCCTCCGACCGTCATCACCTGATCCGGGTCATACCGGCGAAGGGAGCCAGGATGGACGACCCGCTGCTCCTCGGCGGGGAGCGGTTCACGTCCCGCCTGATCATGGGCACCGGTGGGGCCAACAGCATGCAGGCCCTGGAGCAGGCCCTGCGGGTCTCGGGCGCGGAGCTGACCACGGTGGCCCTGCGCCGCGTCGACCCGGCGTCGTCCGGGGGCGTCCTGGAGGTCGTCGAGCGGGTGGGCTGCAGGGTGCTGCCGAACACCGCGGGCTGCCACACCGCCCGGGACGCGGTGGTGACGGCGCGGCTGGCGCGCGAGGCGTTCGACACCTCCTGGGTCAAGCTCGAGGTCATCGGCGACGACCGCACCGTGTTGCCCGACGCGCCCGAGCTGCTGGACGCCGCCGAGGAGCTCGTCGACGACGGCTTCACGGTGCTCGCCTACACCAACGACGACCCGGTTCTGGCCCGCCGCCTGGAGGAGGCCGGCTGCGCCGCCGTGATGCCGCTGGGCTCCCCGATCGGCAGCGGGGCCGGCATCCGCAACCCGTACAACCTGGCGATCATCCTGGAGCGGGCCGAGGTCCCGGTAATCCTGGACGCCGGGATCGGCACGGCGTCCGACGCGGCGATCGCGATGGAGCTGGGCTGCGACGGCGTGCTGCTGGCCAGCTCCGTGACGCGGGCCCGGCAGCCGGCGGTGATGGCCGAGTCCATGCGCAAGGCGGTCGAGGCCGGCCGGCTGGCGCACCTGGCCGGGCGCATCCCACGCCGGCTGTACGCCGAGGCCTCGACGCCGATCGAGGGCATGCCGGACCTGCACGGGCAGACCAGGAGCTCGTAGATGTTGTCCGAGCGGCTGTGGGACTCCATCTCCGGCATCTACGACGCGATACTCGCCCACCCGTTCATCGGGGGGCTGACCGACGGCAGCCTGCCGCGGGAGACGTTCCGCATCTACGTGGTCCAGGACGCCCACTACCTGCGGGACTACGCCCGAGCCCTGTCGGTCTGCGCGGCGCGGGCGCCGACCCCCGACGACGTGGCCATGTTCAACGGGCACGCCGCGGGCGCGATCGCCGTCGAGCGGGCGCTGCACGCCGGCTTCTTCGCCGACCTCGGGATGTCCGAGGCCGACGTCGACGCCACCCCCGTGGGGCCCACGAACCGGGCCTACACCAGCTACCTGCTGGCCTCCGTGCACGAAGGCTCCTTCGCCGAGGCCCTCGGCGCGGTGCTGCCCTGCTACTGGATCTACGCCGAGGTCGGCCGTCACCTGGTCGCCTCGGGCTCACCGGACCCGCTGTTCCGGCGTTGGATCGACACCTACGGCGGCGACGAGTTCGCCGCGGTGGTGCGGGCCGTGCTCGACCTGGCCGACCGCATCGGCGACGATCTGTCGCCGGGCGAGGAGGCCCGGGTCCGCCGTCGCTTCGTCACCACCAGTCGCTACGAGTGGATGTTCTGGGACGCGGCTTGGCGGGGCGAGCGCTGGCCGGTGTGACTGCCCAGGCGGTCCGGGACGACCGCGGCAGCCGGCGCCTCAGCCGACGGCCGGCGAGCCCGGCACGTCCCCCTCGAGGTCTGACGGGTCGAGGCCGAGGGTGCGCAGCAGGTCGGCGTCCTCCGCGGGGTCGACCTTGTCGGGCAGCTCGGCCTCGGCGCGTGCCGCCGTGTCGGCGTCGGCCTGGGAGCGGATGCGCTCGACCACCATCTCCTTGGGGATCTGCATCAGGTGACCTCCCCCTCCAGGAACTGCCCCACCAGTCGGTTCACCTCGTTGGCGGCCTCCATGTGCGGCGAGTGCCCCGGACCGTCCAGCACCTGCACGCGGACGTTGCCCGGCAGCCCCTGGGTATGGGCCACGGGCAGGATCCGGTCTGCGGCGCCCCAGATCACCAGGACCGGCGCGGAAACCTCGCCCAGGTGCGACGCCAACGCGACGGTCTGCCTGCCCTGCGGGAACAGGTCGTCCGCCAGCGTGCGCAGTGCCTCGTCCACGCCGTCGAGGCGCTTGTACTTGAGCACGTCGTCCACGAGCCGGCGCGTCACCAGGTCGGGATCGGCGAACAGCAGCTTCAAGACCTCCTTGAGCTCCCGCCGCCTTCCGGCCTCGACGAAGCCGCGGACGTAGTCGGCGTTGATCTCCTCGCCCAGGCCCGCGCTGTCGAGCAGGACCAGCGACGCGACCCGGTCGGCATGGTCGAGGGCGTACCGCAGCGCGACCGCGCCGCCCATCGAGTGCCCGACCAGGTGCACGCGCGACACCCCCCGCTCGTCCAGGAACCCGGCGAGCGCGTCGACCAGATCGCCGAATCCGCCGACCTCCTTGGTGGACTCGCCGTGGCCGGGCAGGTCCAGCGCGTACGCCGTGCGGCCCTCCGCGAGCTTGTCGGTGTTGAACAGCCAGTTGTTCAGGTCGCCGCCGAAGCCGTGGAGGAAGACGAGGGCGGGCTCGCCCTCGCCTGCTCGCAGGAATCGCAGGCGGCGCCCGCCCACCTCGACCGTCTCGGTGGGCACAGCGGCGTCCTCGCCCTCCTCGGGTGGGACGAAGCTCGCCAGGAACTCGGTGACGAACCGGTCGATCTCGTCGTCGGTCACCTCGGCCTCGGCGATCACACCGACCAGGCCGCCCACCGGCACCGTCTCCCCGCTGTCGGCCACGTGGCGGCGCAAGACCCCAGCCGCCGGGGCTTCGACGGCGCCGGCGATCTTCTCGGTCTCGATCTCGACGACCTCGGTCCCCGCGTCGACGCTCGAGCCCTCGTCTACCAGCCAGTCCAGGATCTTGCCCTGGGTCATCGACAGGCCCCACTTGGGCATTCCGACCTTCGTGATGTGCGCGCTCACGCCGGCGCGCCGACCCTGCCGCCGACGGTGTCACGCACGGCGTCGGCGATCCGCGCGGCGCTGGGCACGTACTCGTCCTCCAGGACGGGCGAGAAGGGCGGTGGCGTGTGCGGGGCGGTCACCATCCTCGGTGCCACCCTCAGGTCGGAGAAGCACTCCTGGGCGACCTGGGCGGCGATGTCCGCCGCCAGGCTGCACCGCGGGTTGGCCTCGTCGACGACGACGAGCCGACCGGTCTGCTCCACGCTCTCGTAGATGGTGTCGGTGTCCAGGGGGGAGGTCGTTCGGGGATCGACGATCTCCACGTCGATGCCGTCGTCGGCGAGCTCGGCGGCGGCCTGCTCGGCCAGTGAGACCATGCGCCCGATCGCGACCAGCGTGAGGTCGTTGCCCTCGCGCACGACGCTCGCCTCGCCGAGCGGCACGACGTAGCTCTCCTCCGGGACGTCCCCCTCGGCGGTGTACAGCACCTTGTTCTCGAAGAAGATCACGGGGTCCTCGTCGCGGATCGAGGCGATCAGCAACCCCTTGGCGTCGTACGGGCTGGACGGGATCACGACTTTCAGCCCCGGGACATGGGTGAAGACCGGGTACAGGCTCTGGCTGTGCTGACTGGCCGCCCGGATGCCGGCGCCCCACATGGTGCGGATCACCATCGGGGTCCTGGCCTTGCCGCCGAACATGTAGCGGAACTTGGCTGCCTGGTTGTAGATCTGGTCGAAGCAGACGCCGAAGAAGTCCACGAACATGAGCTCGGCGACCGGGCGCAGCCCCGAGCACGCGGCGCCCGCCGCCGCGCCGATGAACGACGACTCGCTGATCGGCGTGTCGAGGATCTGATTCGGGTGCTTGGCCTTCAGACCCTTGGTGACGCCGAGGACACCGCCCCAGGCGTCGTCCTCACCCGGCGAGCCGGTGCCGCCGACGACGTCCTCGCCGAACACGACGACCGTCTCGTCGCGGGTCATCTCCTGATCCAGGGCCTCGTGGATCGCTTCCTGGAACGTGATCGTGCGGGCCATGGACGAACCTCCTACTAGTAGCTCACGTAGACGTCGGCCAGCAGCTCGGACGCCTCGGGGTCGGGCGCGGCCTTGGCCTCGTCCACGGCCTCGTCGATCAGCTTGCGCACCTCAGAGTCGATGCCGTCGAGCGTGGTCTCGTCCACGAGGCCCGCCGCGAACACCCGCGTGCGGAACGCGATCAGGCAGTCACGCGTCTCGCGGATCAGCTCCACCTCGCCGTCCGCCCGATAGGTCTGCTGGTCGCCCTCGAAGTGACCGAAGTAGCGGTTGACCTTCATCTCCAGCAGGGACGGGCCGCCACCGTCGCGCGCGCGCCGGATGGCCTCCCCGGCGGCCTCGTGCACGGCGAAGAAGTCGTGGCCGTCGACGACGACGCCGGGCATGCCGAAGCCGTCGGCGCGCTTGGCGATGTCGGTCCTGACCGAGAAGCTGGTGGAGGTGGCCTCCGCGTAGCCGTTGTTCTCGATGACGAAGACGCACGGCAGATGCCAGGCGCCGGCCAGGTTCAGGCTCTCCAACGTGGTCCCCTGGTTCGATCCGCCGTCGCCGGTGAACGACACGCCGACCTGCCGGGTGCCCCGGATCTTCGCGGACAGGCCCACCCCACAGATGAGCGGCGGGCCGCCGCCCACGATGCCGTTCGCGCCGAGCATGCCGGTGTCGAGGTCGGCGATGTGCATCGAGCCGCCCTTGCCGTGGCACAGCCCGGTCCGCTTGCCGTAGATCTCGGCCATCATGCCCTTGACGTCGCAGCCCTTCGCGATCGCGTGGCCGTGGCCGCGATGGGTGCTGGCGATGTAGTCGTCGGGATGCAGGTGCGCCATCACCCCGGCGGCGATCGCCTCCTCGCCGGCGTACAGGTGGACGAACCCGGGGATCTCGCCTGTCGCGAACTCCGTGTGGAGTCGCTCCTCGAACTCCCGGATCGTGCGCATGGTCCGGTACCAGGAGGCGAGCTGCTCGGCACTCGCCTGGTCGGCGCGGGTGACGGTCGTGCTCATCGCGGATCCTCCTTGTGTGCCAGGTGTGAGCTGTGCCGCCCGGCCGGCCCGGGCGAGGCGCCGTTGAGCAGCTGGAGTGCCGCGGCCTGCACCATCACGCGGTCGACGTCCACCACGAGGGGCCCCTCGTCGAGGGTGACGCGCACGTCCTCGCCGCCGGCGAGCTCGATCTCGCGCTCCCCGTCCAGCGCGACGCAGCCACCAGCCGGGGCTCGCGTCCGGACGACCTCACCCGGTCCGATACGCCGAGCCTCGTCGACCCCCACGGCGGTGACCAGCCCCGGCGCCAGAGCGGCCGTGACGACTCTCGCCGCCCGCTCGGGAGGGGCCAGACGCAGGTGCAGCCCCCACCCCGCGTCTCGCGGGACCGGGTCGAGCTGGCCGGCCGCGGCCGACAGACCCACGCCGCAGGGGCTGGCGAACGTCAGGAACGCCTCGGACAGGTCCTCGGGGCGCCACAGGGCACGGGCGCCGACCCAGCGGTCCGAGCTCAAGGCGACGTCGACGAGCGCACAGTCGGTCCGCTCCCCGCCCACGATGACCCGCAGCAGCTTCTCACGGCGCAGTGACCGCAGCGGGTCGACGCGGTCGGTGGCCACCAGGCCGGCGGCGAGGCCGGCGACGGTGGCCTCCCGCAGCTCGGGGAAGACGTTGTTCGTACCGGTGGACATCGCGCACAACGGGACGTCGCGGCAGCGCTTGGCCACAACCCGATGTGTGCCGTCGCCTCCCAGGACGACGATCGCACCGGCGCCCCGCTCCCGCATGGCGGTCACCGCGCGCACGGTGTCGTCGGCGTCCCCGCGCAGCGTCATGTCGAGGAATTCCAACTCCGGCAGCGGCTGCGCCGCCAGTGCGCCGGTTCGGCCTCGCAGGTTGCGCAGCAGGCTGTGGGCCACGCCGTCGCCGGCGGGCATCACGATGGCCCGCTCCACGCCGACCGCGCCCAGCCCGGCCAGCAGGCGCAGGATCATGAAGCCCTTCTCGGCGTTGTCGAACACCGAGGCGCCGCTGACGAGGCGTCGGATGTCCCTGCCCGACGCGGGGTTGGCGACGATGCCGACCGTGGGCCCGGCCACCGACCTCTCCCCTTCCGGCCCGGGACGGCCGGGCCGCCCCGGTAGTCCACATGGTGGCCCGGGTGGCGTCAAGGGGCCTCCACCCCGGGCCCCGGCCGGAGGCGTTGCCTCCGACCAGGCTGCGTGGTAGACGACGCTCGGCCAGGGACCTGTCGTCGACTGGTCGGAGCGGGGGGGCCACGGCGGAGAACCGTTCGTCACGGTGGCGCCGGGAGCGGCTGAGGCGGGCGCTCCTGTACCTGTGCACCGACCGCCGGCCCGGCGGCGACCTGGATCGCTTCCTGGAGGAGGTCCTGGCGGGCGGGGTGGACATCGTCCAGCTGCGCGACAAGGACGCCTCGGCGTCCCAGCTGCGCGAGGAGGCCGCGACCTTCCGGGACGCGTGCCGGCGCCACGGGGCGTTGTTCGTCGTCAACGACGACCCGCGACTAGCCGCCGAAGTCGACGCGGACGGCGTCCACGTGGGGCAGGACGACCCGCCCCCGGACCAGGCCCGCGCGGTCGTCGGTCCCGACCGGCTGATCGGGCGCTCGACCCATGACGTCCCGCAGATCGACCGGGCGCTGGCCGAGGACTGCGACATGCTCACCGTCGGACCGGTGTCGCCGACGCCCACGAAGCGGGGGCGGCCGGGGATCGGGCTCGACCCGCTGCACCACGCGGCGGCCGTCGCCGGCGACCGCCCGTGGTTCGTCAGCGGCGGCATGGCGACCGACACGGCCC
>JALYGZ010000079.1 GCA_030776845.1 Actinomycetota bacterium | reverse complement strand
GGCTCGCGCAGGTGCACGTGCAGGTCCACCAGGCCCGGCGCCAGCACGAGCCCGTCGGCCTCCACCCGCATGCCCCGCGACTCGGCGCCGACCGCGACGACGAGCTCGCCCTCGACGGCCACGTTGGCCTGCTCGTCGCGGCCGGACGCCGGGTCCACGACCCGCGCCCCGGTGAACGTGAGCACGCTCACCGATCCCCCCCTCCGCCGACAAGCAGGTACAGGCAGGCCATGCGCACGGCGATGCCGTTGGTCACCTGCTCGGTGACCAGCGACGAGGGGGCGTCGGCGACGTCGGCGGTCAGTTCGACGCCGCGGTTCATGGGGCCCGGGTGCAGCACGATCGCGCCGGCCGGCAGTCGCGCCAGGCGGTCGCGGTCGACGCCCCACAGCCGCGCGTACTCGCGCACGGAGGGGAAGAACTGCTGGCTCATGCGCTCGTTCTGGACGCGCAGGAGGTACAGCACGTCGCTCTTGGGCAGCACGGCGTCGACGTCGTGGCCGACGCTGACACCCCACGCGTCGACCGCCGGCGGCAGCAGCGTGGGCGGGGCGACGACGTCCACCTGCGCGCCCATGGTGACCAGCGCCTGCACGAGGCTGCGGGCCACACGCGAGTGGACGACGTCGCCCACGACCGCCACGCGCAGGCCCTCGAGGCGGCCGAGGTGGTCACGGATGGTGAACAGGTCCAGCAGCGCCTGCGTCGGGTGCTGGTGGCCGCCGTCGCCGGCGTTGAGCACGTGCGCGCCCACCCAGCGGGTGAGCTGGTGGGCGGCGCCCGAGGCCGAGTGGCGCACGACGATGGCGTCGACGCCCATCGCCTGCAGCGTCAGCGCGGTGTCCTTCAGCGACTCGCCCTTGGACACGCTGGAGCCCTTGGTCGAGAACGTCAGGGTGTCCGCGGACAGTCGCTTGGCGGCGAGCTCGAAGCTGAGCCGGGTGCGCGTGGAGTCCTCGTAGAACAGGTTGCACACGGTGCGTCCCCGCAGGGTCGGCACCTTCTTGATCGGGCGCAGGGCGATGT
This sequence comes from Actinomycetota bacterium, assembly GCA_030776845.1. GTDB lineage: Bacteria > Actinomycetota > Nitriliruptoria > Euzebyales > Egibacteraceae > JAHWKQ01. The sequence continues at coordinate 3,097 of JALYGZ010000079.1, read as the reverse complement.
CCCTGAAGCCCGCGGCGGTGTCCAGCACCGTCGTGATGTCGTCGGGCGTGAGCCCCTCCACGCCCAGCAGATGGGGCCCCAGCATCAGCCGACCTCCCGGTCGGCCGCGGGGGTCACGACCACCTCGTCGAGCCCGTCGACTTCGACGAGGCGGACCCGCACCTGGTCGTCGGGGGCGGTGGGCACGTTCTTGCCGACGTAGTCGGCGCGGATGGGCAGCTCCCGGTGGCCGCGGTCGATCAGCACCGCCAGCTGGATCGCCAGCGGCCGGCCGTTGTCGATCAGCGCGTCGAGCGCGGCGCGGACCGTGCGCCCGGTGAACAGCACATCGTCGACGAGCACGACGACCTGACCGTCGATCGGGCCCGGGAAGCGCGTCGGTCCCAGCGGTCGCGGGCCGGCGCTGGCGTAGTCGTCGCGGTACAGGTTCACGTCCAGGCTGCCGACCGGCACGCCGACGCCCTCGATGGCCTCCACGGCCGCCCCAAGCCGGGCCGCCAGCGGCACGCCCCGGGTCCGCACGCCCATCAGCACCAGCCGCTCGGCGCCCTTGTTGCGCTCGAGCACCTCGTGGGCCATCCGCTTGAGCGCACGGCTTATGTCCGGCGCGGTGAGGATCGGCCGCGGCGAGCCGCTCACGACACCGGCTCACAGGCGGGCAGGGCGCAGGCGGACGGCATCGTGTTCGGCCCCTTTCCGGCCTCTCCGGACCCGGTCTTAAAGGTGGCGCGTGCGCCCCGCAGCCTACCAGACCCGGAGCTTGTCACTTCGGTTACCGCTGCGGTAACCCCGGTGACAAGGTTCCCTGGCTCGCCTGGAGGGAGTGGCGGATGCGGGCCACGACACGGGTGGGTTGCTCCACCACGTCGAGCCACGTGAAGCGCTGAACCAGCAGGGGCACCAACTGCAGGCGGTTGAACCGGTCCGCGTCCGCCCTGCGCTGCCGCGGCGTGGTGTGGAACCGCAGCCCCTCGAACTCCAGCACGAGCCGGTCGCCGTAGAGCGCGTCGACGATGCCGATCAACCCGTCACCGTCGTGGACCGGGACGTTCCACCGGGGTTGGGGCAACCCGTGCGCGGCGATGAGCGCACCGGCGCGTCGCTCCAGCCATGACCGGAAGGTCCCCTCCGCTCCCGGCGCGGTGAGGGTGAGCAGCCTCTGCACCCCGGCGCGGCCCGGGCGCAAGGCACGCGCGCGCCGGTACAGCCACGGGCGCGGGGCCACCCCGGCGCAGACCGCGTCGTCGGTGAGGGCCGTCAGGTCCTCACGGCCCAGGACCGCGGCCAGGTCGACCAGCGTGCGGGCGCCGCTGGTCACGGGCACCCCCACGACGTCGGTCACGTCGCACGGCGGCATGTCCACCGTGCGGTGCACCGTCACCCCCTCGACGCGTTGTGGCGTCGTGTCCTGCAGGCAGACGTGGACGAGGTCGGGCTCGCCGAGGCGACCCAGGCCGAGCAGGGCCGCGGCCGTCTGGTGGGAGACGACGGCGCGAGGACCCGCGGCCAGCACGGCGGCGAGCACCTGAGCCTGTCGGGTGGCGACGGTCCCCGTGAAGCGGTACACGCCCCGATGGGCGCGGACCAGTTGGCCCCCGGCGCGCATGGAGTGCAGCCGGCGCCGGCTGACACCGACCGCCCCGGCCTGGGAGGTGGTGACCAGGCCGTGCTGGCCCTCGGCGATCGCGCGCAACGCAGTCGTCGTCATGCCACGGTGTACGGCCTGGGGGGGGCGTGGGCCTCGGCCCGTTCGGCCCACCGCTGTGGACAACGAGGGCTTGTCACTCTGGTTACCGCTGGGGTAACCAGAGTGACAAGCTCCGGGTCAGGCGTGGGCGTCGGCGATGCGGGCGAGCACGCCGTTGACGAAGCGGCCGGAGTCGTCGGTGGACAGCTCCTTGGCCAGGTCGACGGCCTCGTCGATGGCCACGGCCGCGGGCACGTCGTCGGAGTGCAGGATCTCGAACAGCCCGAGGCGCAGCACGTTGCGGTCCACGACCGGCATGCGCGCCAGCTTCCAGTCGCGGGCGTAGGACTCGATCAGCCCGTCGAGCTGCTCCCGGTAGCGGTGCACGCCGCGGACGAGCGCCACGGTGAACTCGCCCGGCGGGTCCTCCGCGGCCAGCTGTCCCGCGAGCACCGTCGCGGTCGGCCGGCCGCGCAGGTCGGCCTCGTAGAGGATGTCGAGGGCCCGCTTGCGCGCCTGCCGGCGGCTCGGGCGCGGGCCGGCCATCACGCCCGGGAGATGTAGCCGCCGCTGCGCGTGTCGACCTTGACCCTCTCGCCCTCCTCGATGAACAGCGGCACCTGGACGACGGCGCCGGTCTCCAGCATGGCCCGCTTGGTCGCCCCCGAGACGCGGTCTCCCTGCAATCCCGGGTCGGTGTCGGTGACGGTCAGCGCCACGCTGGCCGGCAGCTCCACGCCCACGACCTCGTCGCCGTGGAAGACGAGCTCGATCACGTCACCCTCGGTGAACCAGCGGGCGTGCTCGCCGATCGCCGCCCGCGGGACGTACGTCTGCTCGAAGTGCCCGGTGTCCATGAACACCAGCGTGCCGTCCTCGTCGTACAGGTACTGCAGGGAGCGCCGCTCCAGGATGGCCTGCTCGACCTGCTCACCGGCCCTGAAGGTCCGGTCGACGGTCTTGCCGCTGCGGACCCCCTTGAGCGTGGTGCGCACGAACGCGCCCCCCTTGCCGGGCTTGACGTGCTGGAAGTACTCGACGCGCCACAGCTCGCCCCCGAGATCGAGGGTCATGCCGTTCTTCAGGTTGTTGGTCGAAACCATGGAGCTGTACCTCTGCTCGAGGGGGTCGGCGCGTCACACCAGGAGCAGATCCCTGGGGCTGTGAGTGAGGGACTCCGGCCCGGCGGCGCCCGCCGCGCCGACGACCACGGTGTCCTCGATGCGCACCCCGCCGACCCCCGGCAGGTACACACCCGGCTCGACGGTCACCGCCATGCGGTCGGCGAGTGTAGCAACGCTGCGCGGGGACAACAGTGGGCGCTCGTGGATCTGCAGCCCCACCCCGTGGCCGGTGCCGTGAGTGAAGCCCTCACCGTGACCGGCGGCGTCGATCACGTCCCGGCAGGCC
>JALYGZ010000078.1 GCA_030776845.1 Actinomycetota bacterium | reverse complement strand
GAGCTGATCCGCGGCGTCGGGCGGCTGGCGGGGCCCCGGCGTGTCGAGGTGGAGCGCCCCGACGGCACCCGGCGGACGCTCGAGGCCGACCGGGCCGTGGTGCTCGCGACGGGCTCACGGGCCGCGTTGCCGCCCGTGGACGGGCTCGCCGACGCCCGGGTATGGGACAACCGCGACATCACCGCGGCCACCCGGGTGCCCGCGCGGCTGCTCGTCCTGGGCGGCGGCGCCGTCGGCGTGGAGATGGCGCAGGCGTTCCGCCGGCTCGGTTCCTGCGAGGTCACCGTCGTGGAGCTGTTCGACCGCCTGCTCGCGGTCGAGGAGCCGTTCGCCGGCGACGAGCTGCGCGCCGCGTTCGAGGCCGAGGACATCGCGGTGCACACCGGGACCCGGGTCGTCGCGGCTGCGCGTCGAGACGACGGGGAGGTCGTCCTGCGCCTCGACGATGGTCGCGAGCTCGTCGGCGACGAGCTGCTGGTGGCCACCGGGCGCCGGCCGGCGACCGACGACCTCGGGCTCGACACGGTCGGCCTGGAGCCCGGCGGGCCGCTCCATGTCGACGACTCACTGCGCGTCACCGGCGTCGACGGCGGCTGGCTGTACGCGGTCGGTGACGTCAACGGCCGCGCGCTGCTCACCCACCAGGGCAAGTACCAGGCCCGCATCCTGGGCGACGTGCTCGCCGGCCGCGACATCGGCGCGTGGGCCGACCACCGTGCCGTGCCCCGCGTGGTATTCACCGATCCCCAGGTCGCCGCCGTCGGGTTGACCGAGCGGCGCGCCCGCGAGGCCGGCCTGGGGGTCACCGTGCTGTCGCACGAGCTGGCTCACACCGCCGCCGGGGCGTTGCACGGCAAGGACACGGTGGGCACCGCCCAGCTGGTGGTCGACGCCACCCGCCGGACGGTCGTCGGGGCGACCTTCACCGGCCCCAACGCCGCCGAGCTGGTGCATGCCGCCACGATCGCCGTCGTCGGCGGCGTCACCGTCGACCGGCTCTGGCACGCCGTGCCCGCCTTCCCCACCCTGTCGGAGGTGTGGCTGCGGCTGCTCGAGGCCGAACGCGACAGCGAGCGGACGTGAACCGCCCGCCGCGCACGGTTGCCGGAAGGGATCCGGGGTCCGGCGGGTTTCCCCGTCGGGCACACGGCAGGAGGGTCCATGCTCGGCGCTTCGGTGAGGGGTCGCACCAGCACGTGGCTGGTGGGCCTCGCGCTGACGGCGGCCGCCTGCACGAGCGCCACCGGCTCCACCGGCCAGCGCCCGGCGTCCCCACCGCCGTGGCCGTGGGACCGCGCGGCGGCCGGTGAGCGCGTGCCGTCCTTGGTGCCGCTGGAGGAGATCCGCTCCGGCGGCCCGCCGCCTGACGGGATCCCACCGATCGACGCCCCGGTGTTCGAGGGCGTGGCAGCCGCCCGCGGGTGGCTGCAGCCACGGGATCCCGTGCTCGTCGTCGATCTGTCCGGGGAGGCCCGCGCCTATCCGCTGGCGATCCTGACCTATCACGAGATCGTCAACGACGTGGTCGCCGGCGAGCCCCTGGTGGTGACCTACTGCCCGCTGTGCAACTCCGGCCTGGTGTTCCAGCGCACCGTCGACGGCGAGGTGCTCGACTTCGGCACGTCGGGGCGCCTGTGGAACTCCAACCTGGTGATGTACGACCGCTCCACCCGCAGCCTGTGGTCGCAGTTCTCCGGCGAGGCCATCGTGGGGGACCGCCTGGGCACGCGGCTCGAGCGGGTGCCCATGCAGATCGTCGCGCTGTCGGAGTTCGCCGACCGCTGGCCGGACGGGCGGGTGCTGTCCCGCGACACCGGCCACGACCGCCCCTACGGCACCAACCCGTACGTGGGCTACGACTCGGCCGAGGCGCCGGCCCTGTTCGACGGCGAGACGGGCGGGGCGCTGCCGCAGATGGCGCGCGTCGTGACGACCGGTGGGCGGTCCGACCCCGTCGCCGTTGCCTGGAGGGTCCTGCGGCGCGAGCGGGTGGTCGCCGACACCGTCGGCGGACAGCCCGTGGTGGTGCTGTGGGCGCCGGGCACCGCCTCGCCGCTGGACAGCGCCAGCATCTCGGAGGGCAAGGACGTCGGCGCCACCGGGGTGTTCCGACCGATCGCCGACGGCCGGAGGCTCACGCTGGTCCCCGCCGGCGAGGATCGCTTCCGGGACGAGGAGACCGCCAGCACCTGGACGGTGCTCGGCGAGGCCGTCGACGGACCGCTGACGGGGACCCAGCTGGATCGCGTGGCGCACGACGACACCTTCTGGTTCGTCCAGTACGCGTTCCGTCCCGACACCCGGGTGGTCGATCCGCCGTGACGGGTGCGCCGCCGCCGCGATCCCGCCGCGGGAGCGCTGTCCTCGTCGGGGTCGCGGCCGCGCTCATGGTGGCCGGTGTCCTCGTGGCG
>JALYGZ010000077.1 GCA_030776845.1 Actinomycetota bacterium | reverse complement strand
TTCTGTGGTCGGTCGTCGGGTCGACGGCGATGGAGGGTGCGACCGTGTCGTGTGACGGCATCTTGATCGATCGCGATCGTGAGGTCGAACTGCTGACGGCAACGCTGGCGCGGCTCGGAACGGTGGGGGGTGGCGTCGTCCTGCTGTCGGGCGAGCCGGGTGTGGGGAAGACGGCGCTGGTGGAAGCGGTGCTGGCTACGACGACGGTTCGCGTCTTGCGTGGCGCCGGCTATCCCGGTCCCACCGCCCCGTACGAGCCTCTTGACGCCCTGCTTCGCGAGTCTGGGGTGTGGTCCCGGGATGCTGAAGTGGCCAAGTCGAGGCCAGTCGCCAGCGGCCCTCTTGTGGAGGCGGTAGATGCCCCTGACCATGTGAGAACGGCCGTGTTCGCCGCCCTGCGGCGGGCCACAGGCGAGGAACCGACCGTGGTGTTCCTCGATGATCTCCACTGGGCGGATTCCGGGACTTTCGGGGTGCTGGAGCGGTGGACGCCAACACTCGTGGACACTCCGGTGTTGATGATCGGCGCTTACCGCAGCGATGGGCTGGCGCGCCGTCATCCGCTCCGCCGGTTGCGTACGCAGCTGCGCCGCGGGCGGGGGCTCATCGAGATCCGGTTGGCGCCACTGGAGGAGGCCGGTACGGCGTTGGTCATCGCCAGACGGCTCGGGGAGGCGCCGTCGCCTGAGCTCGCCGCGCTGATCCACGAGCGCTCGCAGGGTGTGCCCTTCTACGTCGAAGCGCTGACCGACACGCTCGCCAGCCAACCGGGGTGGACGCCCGGCGCCGCCGATCTTGACGCCGCAGCGGCGGTCATCCCGGAACGCATCCGCGACGCCGTTCTGTTCTGGCTCGACGCACTCAGCCCAGCTGCGGTCGAGCTGGCGGAGGTCGTGGCAGCTGCGGGGATGCCGTTGCCGGCCGAGCTCGCCACCGAAATCGCCGACGCGGCCACGCTCGAGGAGCTGTGCGACAGCGGCTTCCTCGCGGAGGTGACGGGTCCCTCCGGGCGGGTCGAAGTGGTCTTCCGGCACGCGCTCGTGCCTGAGGCGCTGTGCGCGGCGACACCCTGGTCGCGGCGTCGCGATCATCACCGCCGGTTGGGGGAGGTGTTGGAAGCCAGCGGCGGCTCACCTCAGGCGGTCGCGGCACAGTGGCTGGCGGCCGGCGACACCGGGCGGGCACGTCCGTGGCTCGTCGCGGCGGCCAAGGCCGCCTACCGGCTGCATGCCTACCAGGACGCCGCAGCTGCCATCCGCACGGCGCTGGAGTCGTGGCGCGCCGGAGATGAGCCCGACGGGCACCTCGGGGCGCTGGATCTGTGGGCCGTCTGTGCCCAGCGCAGCGGCGAGCTCGACGATGCCGCCACCGCACTCCAAGCGATCGCCAAGACGCACCGTGCCTCTGGTGACGACGCTGCGGCTGGTGAGGCCGAACGGCGTCTTGCGGGGGTGCAAGAGCTGCGAGGTGACTTGCCGGGGGCGTTGGCCGCCCGCGGTGCTGCCATCGAGGCGTTCGAACGAGCGGGCAGGCTGGGTGACGCGGGCGCGGAGAGGCTGCTGTTGGCCGAGCATCTGGACGGTGCCGGGCACCTGTCTGAGGCTCTTCTGCTCGTGCGGACGGCAGCGGAACAGATCCCGTCGGATGACGTGCCGCTGCGTGCGCGGGCGTTCGGACTGGAGGGCGTCGTGCGGGCCGGCCTCGGCGAGCTCGATCGTGGGGTCGCTCTGGCCCGCGATGGTCTGGACCTGGCGCTGGCTTCGGGATCGGACGAGGCTTCGGCCGAGGCCCACTACCTGTGGGCCGTGTCACTCGAATACGCCTGCCGCTACCCGGAGACGCTGGACGCGTACTCCGCCGCGTTCGAGTACTGCCGGTCGCGCGGGCTCGACGGAACCGCGCAGCTGTGCCTGGCCTGTCTGGCACCGTCGCTGCGGCGAACCGGTCGCTGGCAGCAGGCCATCGAGGTCTGCCGTGACGTCATCGCGACGCCTGGCGCCCCCGACCCGGCACGGGCAGTCGCGCACGGCGAGCTCGGGCTCATCCTTGCGGCCCGGGGTGAGACGAACCCGGCGCGTGGCCACCTCACCACCGCGTCCGCCTTCGCCGGGACGTTCGGCCTGTTCGGGGTGGAGATCGAGACGGCCTGGGGACTGGCCCGGTTGCACGAGGCCGACGGGAACGCGCCCGCCGCCGCGGAGCACCTGAACCGGTTGGTGAGCCGCTGCGCCGAACGTGAGGAACGCCACTTCGCCGTCGCACCACTGCGGTGGGCTGCATCTTTCTTCGCGCAACACGGCCTACGGGCGGAGCTAGCGGCGTGCACCGACGTGCTGGCGTGCATCGCGGGCGCCACCGGTGCCCCCGAGGCGCTCGCCGCTCTGGCGTCGGCGCTGGCCGAGACTGCGCTGCTGGACGGAGACGCTCGACGCGCCGCCGACGGTCACCAACGAGCCTTCGAGCTGCTCGCCCCGCTCGATCTACCGCCCGAGGAGGCCGAGGTTGGCTTGCGCTGCGGCGTCACGTTGGCTGCGGCGGGCGCGCACGACCAGTCGGTCGAGCGGCTCGTCGGCTGCTACCACACCGCACGCAACCTGCGAGCGCGGCCGCTGGCGCTGGCGGCCGCCCGCGAGCTGGCCGCTCTGGGTGAAGACGTCACGCGCAGGCTCGGGCGGCGAGCCGCGACGGACCTCCAAAACC
>JALYGZ010000076.1 GCA_030776845.1 Actinomycetota bacterium | reverse complement strand
CGTCGCACCTGCTCGGCCTCGGCGTCCTCGGCGAGGCGCAGGACGGCGTCGCCGCCGTCGCCGACCAGAGGTGACGGCTCCGCCTCGGTGAACCGGTTCACGCCGACCACGACCTGCTCCCCCGTCTCGACGCGCCGCAGCCGCTCGCTGTTGGAGCGGACCAGCTGGCCCTTCATGTAGCCCACGGCCTCCACCGCCCCGCCCAGCTCGAGCACCCGCCGGTACTCGGCCCGCGCCTCGCGCGCGATCTCGTCGCTCAGCTCGTCCATGACGCGGCTGCCGGCGAAGACGTCGTCGTGCTCGAGCAGGTCCGTCTCGTAGGCCAGGATCTGCTGCATCCGCAGGCTGAGCTGCTGGTCCCACGGCCGGGGCAGTCCCAGCGCCTCGTTCCAGGTCGGCAGCTGCACCGCCCGGGCGCGGACGTCGCGGGACAGGGTCACGGCCAGCGTCTGCAGCAGGATCCGCGCGATGTTGTTCTCCGGCTGGGCCTCGGTCAGCCCCAGCGAGTTGACCTGCACGCCGTAGCGAAAGCGGCGCAGGGCCGGGTCGGTGACCCCGTAGCGCTCGCGGCACAGCTCGTCCCACAGGCGCGCGAAGGCGCGTAGCTTGGCGATCTCCTCCAGGAAGCGGATGCCGGCGTTGACGAAGAAGCTGACGCGGCCCACGACGCGCCCGAAGTCGGCGGCGGCCGCCATGCCCGAGTCGCGCACGCTGTCGAGGATCGCCGTGGCCGTCGCCATCGCGAACGCGACCTCCTGCACCGGGGTGGCGCCCACCTCCTGGAGGTGGTAGCTGCAGACGTTGACGGGGTTCCAGCGGGGCATGTGCCGGACGCTGTGCACGACGACGTCGCGGGTCAGGCGCATGCTGGGCCCGGGCGGGAAGACGTACGTGCCGCGCGACAGGTACTCCTTGACGATGTCGTTTTGGGTGGTGCCCCGCAGCTGCGCGAGGTCCGCCCCCTGCTCGTCGGCCAGCGCCGCGTACAGCCCCAGCAGCCACGGGGCCGGGGCGTTGATCGTCATCGAGGTGTTCATGCGCGCCAACGGCAGCCCGTCGAACAGGGTGCGCATGTCGTCGAGCGAGCACACCGGCACGCCGACCTTGCCCACCTCGCCGCGGGCCAGGGTCGCGTCGCTGTCGTAGCCGGTCTGGGTGGGCAGGTCGAAGGCCACGGACAGGCCGGTCTGGCCCTTGGCCAGGTTGCGCCGGTACAGCTCGTTGGAGGCCCTCGCGGAGGAGTGGCCCGAATAGGTCCGCATGACCCATGGGCGGTCCGGGGGGCGCGGCTCGCGCATGCGGTCTCCTCGACGTCCGTGCTTGACATTGTGCGCGGCGACGTGACGACGCGTCCACCGACACGGGTGGTTGCGGCCGGGCGCGGCCGGGTACGGGTCGCCCACGTCAGCCGGGGTCGGCGGGGTCGGCGCCGGGTTCCGTGTCGCCGTTCTCGGACCGGGGGTCCGCCGTGGGTGCGCTCATCCTCTTCCTTGTCATGGGCCTGGTCGTCGGTCTGCTGGCCCGTTTCCTGCTGCCGGGCCGCGACCCCATGGGCCTGCTGGGCACGCTCGCGCTCGGCGTCGTGGGCTCCTACGTGGGCGGGACGCTCACCAGCGTCGTGTCCGGCAGCGAGCTCACGGTGCGACCCAGCTCGTTCTTCTGGTCGCTGGTCGGGGCCATCGTCGCGCTGCTCGTCCTGCGGGCGGTCAGGCGCTGAGCCCCTGACACCCCCGCCGGCGGTGGCCGGCGGGTGGCGGACCCCGGGGTCGTGATGTCCCCGGGGTGGGGCAGACTGTGGCCATGGCCGCATCGCCGCCGCGCGTCAGCGCCCCGCCGCCCCGGCCGATCGCCCTGGCCACCCGCCCCGACGACGTCCGCCGGTGGCTGGCCGACCTGGGGGGCGCGCCGGTCGTCGCCGTGGACACCGAGACGTCGGGCTGGGACCCCCACGTCGACCGCCTCCGGCTGGTCCAGGTGGCCGCCGGCCCCGAGCGCCCCGTGCTGGTGGTCGACGCCGAGCGCTGCGATCCGCGGGTGCTGCGACCCCTGCTGGCGGCGCCGGACGTCCTCAAGGTCTTCCACCACGGCGCGTTCGATCTGCGCTTTCTGCGCATGGCCGGGCTGGAGGTGACCCGCGTCGCCGACACGATGCTCGCCGAGCAGCTGCTCGCCGGCGGGGCTGCCACCGCCCCGGGCTCGTCGAGTCTGGCGCGCATCGCCGAGTTCCGCCTGGGGATGCGCCTGGACAAGAGCGTGCGGGCCGGCTTCGCCGCCGGCGGCCCGCTGACCGACGAGCAGGTGCGCTACGCCGCCGACGACGCCACGGCCACGTGGGAGGTCTTCGCGCGGCAGCGGGGCGAGCTGGCCGGGCACGGCCTCAACCAGGTGGCGCGTCTGGAGTTCGCCGCGATGCCGGTGCTGGCCGACCTGCAGCTGCGCGGGGTCGGCTTCGACCCCGACCGCTGGCTGGCCACGGTCGGCCGGCTGGAGGGTGAGCTACCCCGGCTGGAGTCCGCGGTCCAGGCGGCGCTGGTGTGCGAGGACAGTCCCCGGGACCTGTTCGGTCCCACGCCGGTCAGGCTCGACTCGCCCGAGCACGTCAAGGCGGCGCTGGGTCGCCTGGGCGTCCACCTGGAGCAGGCCCACGAGCGCGCCCTGCGCGACCACCGGGGGCACCCGGCCATCGACGCCCTGCTGGCGTACCGGCAGGTGAGCAAGGTCACCGGCAACTGGGGCGGGGACTGGGCCAGGCGGGTGGCGCACGCCTGCACCGGCCGGGTCCACGCCGAGTGGCGCCAGATCGTGGGCACGGGCCGGATCTCCTGCCGCGAGCCCAACCTCACGCAGGTGCCCCGAGACGCCCGCTACCGGTCGTGCTTCGTGGCGCCGCCGGGCCGGTCCCTCGTGGTCGCCGACTACTCTCAGCAGGAGCTGCGGATCCTCGCGGCGGTCTCCGGCGACGAGGCCCTGCGGGAGGTCTTCCTGCGCGGCGGCGACCTGCACCGGGCCACCGCGGCCATGGCCTTCGACGTCCCCGAGGAGTCCGTCGACCCGGCGCGGCGATCGGCGGCCAAGGCGCTGAACTTCGGCCTGATGTACGGCATGGGGGCCCGCGGCTTCGCCCGGGCCACGGGTATGACGCCGGAGCGGGCGGCCGAGGTGATGCGGCGCTACTTCGCGGCCTTCCCGCGCGTCGCCGCATGGCTGCGCGAGGCCGAGGCGGCGGGCCGGCGCACGGGCCGGATCCGCACGCCGCTGGGCCGGATCCGGGTGATGGACGACGACCAGGGCCGGACGCTGGCCCGCAACGCGCCCATCCAGGGCGCGGGGGCGGACATGGTCAAGCTCGCCCTGGCC
>JALYGZ010000075.1 GCA_030776845.1 Actinomycetota bacterium | reverse complement strand
GGTCAAGGCAGTCAAGGCGGTCGACCGCAACGCCGAGACGACCGTGGGTACCCTCCGCGTCGTCCGCAACAACCTGGCGCACGGGCTGCGTGGCTACGAGCCGCATCTCTTGCACCAGGTCGTGACGATCCTAGAGCGGGTCGTGCGCGCTCAAGCGCTGCGCCTTCTCAGCTGCCCCGAAGCGGTTCAGGAGCGAGCTCTTCAGGCCGACGGGTAGCCCACGCTCGCGCTGCTGCAAGGGGCCGTTCGGCTGGACCTGGAATCCCCTGGCACGGCCGGGAGTGACCGATTTCTGTCACGCCCCTCGCTTACACAGGCACGCAGGGAGAGGTGTGGGCGCTTTCGGCGGGTGGTCGGCCCACCTGCGAAGATGCACCGGTCCGGACAAACCCGAACTGGCCGGAAGGAGTTAGGAAACCGTGGCTCGGGTCAACACAGTCTCGTGCCGCTGCCGTGCCAGATCGAAGGGTCAGCGTCGGCATCGAGCGGTCAATGACAGTTACTCAACTAAGGCGTCGACCAGCGTACATACGTCTGGCACTGCCCTAACCAGTGGCTTCACGGGGACCTGCAACGGTTTCCTAAACCGTGTGTCGCAGGTTCGATTCCTGCCGGGGGCGCCACCGCTGACCAGGGCAACACGCGTCTGTCTCCTGACTACGCCTGGCTTCGCGGCCTTCTGACAGCTGAACTGACAGCAACAGTGCCTAACTGCCGGCGGTCAACCCGCTGAGCGCGGCGCGCCGGAAGAACCACGGCCAAGTCCTGTGCGCCGAGCCGCTGGACTCACGTCACCTCATCAGGACGGGGACCCTTGAGCGCCTTGTGAAGGCGTTCCGCTGACGGCTGGCGTGTGTCTGGTAAGTGGTCATCGGGCTGCGAGCCAGATCGTGACCGCGTCGAGCATGGTCGCCGTCGCCGTTGGGTCGTGGTCCTTCCAGCCCGGGTCACCGAACAGGTGCCGGTCGCCGGGGTACTCGTGGTAGTCGAGCAGGTCGTCGGGGATGTCTTCGGTGACCTTCATGGCATCGTCGCGGTTGAACCAGGGATCGTCGGTCGCGACGTGTAGCTGCACCGGGACATCGGTAGGCCAGCCGTCGGTCTCGAGCATGTCGAGGTCGACCGCTCCTTGGATGAGCAGCGCTCCACGGGCGTGGGGCCGGGTCGCGGCCAGCAGCTGTGCTGGGCCGGTGCCCATGGAGAAACCCGCGTAGACGATCTCTTCGGGGAGGTAGGCGACGGCGTGGTGGGCGCGGCCGATCAACTCCGGGATGCCGATCGTGTCGCGGTGCGCCACGCCGGCGTCGAGATCATCGAAGACCTTGCCGTCGAACAGGTCGGGGGTGTGAATCACGTGGTCGTGGTCGCGTAGGTGGTCTGCGAACTGTCGGATGGCGGGGCGTAGCCCCAGGGCGGAGTGAAAGACGACGACAGTTGCCATGGCTTCTCCTGCTGGTTGTTGACCGCCGTCACCGTACGCACGACGATGGCACCGTCCTGTCACCGTTTCCGAGAAGAGTCACGTGAACCGGACCGAGCGGCTGTACGCCATCGTCGAGGACCTGCGGGTCGCCGGGCCTGCGGGTCGCACCGCCGGATGGCTGGCCGACCGTTTCGAGGTCTCCACGAGGACCATCAAGCGCGACGTCGCCGGGTTGCAGCAGGCCGACGTGCCGGTGTGGTCGGTCGACGGGCGTGGTGGCGGCTACCGGCTACAGCGCAGCGCCGCACTGCCACCGCTGACCTTCACGGCCGGGGAGGCCACCGCGATCGCGGTCGCGCTGGCCGCGGAACCCGACCTGCCCTTCGGCCCTGACGGTCGCAGCGCCCTGGCGAAGATCCGGGGGGCCATGAGCGACGCGCACTGGCAACGCGCGAAGACGCTTGCGAGCCGTATCTGGATGCGAACCCCCATCGACGCCAAGCGCCAGCCCGCGGCACGCGTGCTCGACGAAGCGCTGCGCGCATCGGTCGTGGTCAACATCGACTACTGCGACGCCGACGGTCGGTTGACCAGGGCGCGTCCGGTCGAACCACTCGCCCTGGCTCGCACCGGCGGGAACTGGTACCTGCTCGCGTGGTGTCGACGCCGCGAAGCGGGCCGCCGGTTCAGGATGGACCGCATCGAGGCCGCCTACCCCACGCGCGAGCCGTTCTCGCCGCGGGATCTCCCCGAGCTGTTCGGGCCGCCCCCAGACGACGCCCACCCGGTTCACCTCAGGTCCGGGACCTGACCGACCTCAGATCCCAGGGGACTCGAAGAAGGCTCAATCGAGCGTGACCGAAGGTCCCCGTCAGCGGCGTCCCAGCGTGGGGTACGGCAGCCGTGCCGCAGAAGGTATGGCCACCCTCGCACCGTGGCGGCCGAGGCACTCGAGACCCAACGCTCTTGGACGCCCGGGCGCGACTATCCGTTTCGCGTCAACGAAAGCCACGCCAGAGCACCACGCCGGGCGAGGGCTGTTCGGGGGGGACTCCTCGACTCGGGGTGGAAGGAGTAGAGCCCCACTCTGGTGGACCGTTCTCCTGCCACCTCCCGTCTCCACGCGACGGGCCCAGCCGCCGGGGGAGGCGTCACTCCTGCGCTGGCGTGTGGTTCACCATCCACAGGACGCCGAACTTGTCGGTGAAGCTGCCGTAGTAGTCGCCCCAGACCTGATCGGCGATGGGCGTCTCGATCTTCCCACCGGCAGAGAGGGCGTTGAAGATCCGGTCGGCCTCCTCTCGGCTGGTGGGGTGGACGGAGACGTACACGTTGTTGCCCGGAACTAGCTGCTGCCCCAGCGACGCGAGGCAGTCGCTGGCCATCAGGACGTCGTCGTCGCCGATGGGCAGGGCGATATGCATGATCTTGTCCTGGTCCTTCTCGGGGATGTCGACGCCCTCCATCGGCAGGTCCCGGAAGCGGACGTGGGACCTGAACTCGCCGCCGAACACCCGACCGGTAGAACTCGAACGCCTCCTCGGCGTTGCCCGCGAAGTTGAGGTAGGTGTGCAACCTGGTCATGCTTGGCCTCCATCGCTTGCTGTCGATCCTTCGTAGGCGCGCTGCAGCTCCGCGAGGTCGAACTTCTTCATGTCGAGAAATGCTGCGGTGACGCACGCGATCTGCTGCTTCGTGCCGGTGCGGAGCATCTCGTCCATGGCGGACGGAACGACCTGCCACGACAGTCCGTATCGGTCCTTGAGCCAGCCGCACTGTTCGGCCTCGGGGACCGCAGACAGGCTGTCCCAGTACCGATCGATCTCGGCCTGGCTGTCGCAGCTCACCATGAACGAGATCGCCTCGTTGAACCCGAACCCGTGGTCGAGCGCGCTGTCCATGGCGGCGAACCGCTGACCCCCCAGCCAGAAGGCGGCGTGCTTGACGGTTCCCTCGACGTCGGGCGCCTCACCTGCCCCGTAGCGGAGGACGTCGCCGACCTTCGAGTTCGGGAAGACCGAGGTGTAGAAGCCGATCGCCTCCTCGGCCTTCCCGCAGACCTCACCGACGAACATGAGGGTGGGCGTGATCGGCTGTGCCGCCTCACGGTCATCGGTGTGCATGATCTGCCACGACAGTCCGTAGCGGTCCTCGATCCAGCCGTAGCGCTGGCTGAAGGGGTATGAGCCGGACGGCATCAATGCCGTGCCTCCGTCGGCGAGCCTGGCCCAAAGCCGGTCGACCTCTTCCATCGTGGCGCAGGACACGAGAAACGACACGGATGGGTTGAACGTGAACAGCGGCCCGGCGCTGATCGCCATGAACGGCTGACCCCACAGCCGGAATGACACGACGTCCGTGTCCCCCGACGGGGTGTCCGGGATCGTGGTCACGTCGGTGACCTTCGAGTCGGGGAACGTGGAGGCGTAGAACTCGGCGGCCTCCACGGCTTGCCGGTCGAACCACAGGTGAGGTGTGATCCTGTGCATGTCCGCTCCTCATCGTCCGTCGTCGTCCGTTGTCGTACGCTTCTGCCTGGTAGACGAGTCGGACGGCCGAAACTCATCGGTGAGGTCCGCGCCTAATGGGCGCCCAGCATGAGCCAGGGCAAGGGGAGCGGGGTTCCGACGCTGTGGCTGTGGCTGATGCTGCGTGCCGCAGCCGCCGCCGCAGTGGTCGTCCCCGCCGGCGTGACACTTGCCCGACGCCTGTGACGCCCGCCTCGCCTCAAAGCTCCTCACTACAGGCACACGAGGCACCCGCCAGCGACAGCTTCGCCGCGGGGGCTGGCCCGGCTGTGGGCCGCCGGGTATGTTCGGCGTCATGAACCGGAACATGATCCTTGCGGGATTGGTGGCGCTGCTGCTCGTGGTGATGGGGGTGGCTGCCATAGCGGGGGCGGGAGAAGGCCCCCTGGTGGCGATCGGCGTGGTCGGCATCATCGGACTGGCCATGCTGGCCCGGATGACGGGGGCTTAGGCCAACTGGCCGTTTATCGTTCCAGGTCCCGTTTGAGCGCGCCCAGGCGCTCGCGCCAGTAGTCCTTGAACCGCCCGGCCTCCTGGGCGTCGGGCAACCGCTCGTGCTGGACCTGGGCGGCGCTTTTCGTTTCGCCCTTGTCGACAAAGTTGACGTTGACCCGGGTCGAGCCGTCGGCCCAGTCGAAGCGAGCCGACTTCGGCCTCGTCGCGGTGCGCTCCGTGAGCCTTGCGTCGGGCAGCCAGCGTTGCCGGGTCGCGGGGTCGGTGAAGGCCTCGAACAGCCGCTCGACGGGCACGGCGACGGTCTTGGAGGCGTTGGCCGCGAAGCCGTCGGGGCGCTCGCCGACCGCGCGCCTCCCGCGGGCCCCTTCGTAGCCGACAGTGATCGACTGGGCCCACCAGCCGTCGATCCCCTGCTCCTCGGCGACCCAGGCCGCGATCCGCCGGTGCCCGCGATCGGCCCGCACCCCAGTCGTCGAGGAGGTCGAACCACTCCTCCCACCCGCGGCGGGTCCGGCGCCGGATCGCCTCGTCGGACATCGGCAGCTTCGGCGCTCGGGCCTCCGCCGTGTCGCCCGCCACAGCCGGCTGGTCACCGCCGGGCTGTCCGGCGAGCAGCAAGCGCCGGGCGGCCGTGTAGCTCTCGCCCGTCTTGTCCATCCGCGCCCGGACGAGGCGTTTGAATGACCTGTGCCTGGTCATCGTGTCTCCCTTCGCGGGGGCGACCCCGAGACCCACGCTCCCGGCGCCCCGCCGGAGAGGGCACGCTGACCGGCGTCCCGAGGGCTTCGGGGCCCCCTTTGCCTCCGCGGAAGCCGGCGGCGTGAGCACCGGGATCGGAGGTTGGGCGCGGGACGGCGCCGCCGGCAATCTAGCACCCCTGGGTGCAACGCCCGGGGGGTGCGGATGGCGCGGGCGGCCGGTAGAGGGCCACCGCGTTGTCGCACAGGACCCGCCGGCCCATCTGCTCACCCAGGGCGTCCAGCACGAGGTCGACGTCGGCCGGCCGGAACGGGCGCGGCGCCCGCGTCGAGGGCAGGTCGGTGCCGAACAGCAGCGCCGACGGCTCGACCGCGGCGATCCGTCGCAGCGCGGAGCCGACGTCGAAGTCCACCCGGCCGAACCCGCTGGCCTTGACCCGCACCCCATGGGTGACCAGCTCCGGCAGAACGTCCAAGCCCTCACGCGAGAGGCCGAGGTGGTCGACGACGACTGCCGGCAGGGCCACCAGCCGCGACCGCAAGTCGGCGAGGTCACGTCCGTCGACATACATCTCGACGTGCCAGCCGACGAGGTCGAAGACCCGGTGAGCCAGCTCCTCGAGTCGCTCCAACCGCTCGCTGCCGCCCCGTCGCAGGTTGAACCGCACCGCCCGCACGCCCGCCGCGTCCAGGGCCAGGATCCGCTCGTCGGGGACCGTGGCGGGAAGCTGTGTGACGCCGACGTAGCCGGCCCCCAGACGTCCCAGGGCGTCGCGCAGGTAGCTCTGGTCCAGCCCCTGGAAGGATCCCGAGACCACGGCGCCACCGACGACGTCGAGGGGCAGGGCGGCCATACGCGCCCGGTAGTCGGCGACCGTGAACGGCTCGGGCACCCATCCGGGTCCCCCCGCGCCAGCCGCGGCGGACAGAAGCGGGAAGCGTGGATCGATGATGTGCAGGTGGCTGTCGAACAGCCGCGGAGGCCGGCGGTTGTCGAGGTGTCGGTGGTCCGCCACGGTCCTCCCTCGCCGGGCCCCGGGCTACACGTGCGGGTCGAGGACGTCGGCCGCCCGCTCCTTGACCCTCGGCAGCCATCCGCGCCGGCGCCACCGTGCCGGATCGATGCGCTCGGCGAAGCACCGGTCCTCGTCGAAGTGGCGGTCCAGGGTCCCGACGACATCGACGTCGTGGACCACCAGGCAGACCTCGTCGTCCTTGCGCAGCGACCGGGAGTTGACGTTGGCCGAGCCGATGCAGGCCACCACCCCGTCCACGGTGACGATCTTGGTGTGCAGCATCGTGCGCTGGTAGTTGGCGATGCGGACCCCGGCGTCGAGCAGGGGGCCGTAGTCGTGATGCTCGGCCAGCTGCACCATGCGCTTGTCGGCGTGCCGTCCTGGGATGAGCACCTCCACCTCGACGCCTCGCTCGACGGCGTCGCGCAGCAGGCGCAGGAACGGCCCGTCGGGTGTGAAGTAGGCGGTGCTGAACCGCAGGCGCTGGCGCGCCACCCGCACGAGCGCGCGCATCACGAGCTCACCCTCGCTCAAGCCGGCGGCCGCCGGCTGGGAGCGCACGACCTGGATCGCAGACTCCCCGACCGGCGTCTGCGGCGGGAAGCGCTCGGTCTCCTCGGCGAGCGTGTTGCCCGCCTCCACCCAGTTCTCGAAGAAGGCCGCCCGCAGGCCGTTGACCGCCGGCCCCCGGATGCGGAAGTGCGTGTCACGCCACTCCGACGGGTCGCGCGCGTCGCCCTGCCATTCCGCCGCGATGCCCATGCCACCGGTGAAGCCAACCGTGGCGTCGCACACCAGTACCTTGCGGTGCGTGCGGTGGTTGGCGTCCCGCGGGCGCCAGGGCCGGCGGAAATAGTCCACCCGAGCGCCTGCGGTCCGCATCTCGCCGATGAGGGACGGGTCCATCCGGTAGGCGCCCAGGGCGTCGAGCAGCACCCGCACCCGCACGCCCGTGCGGGCTCGCTCGGCCAGTGCCCCGGCCATACGCCGGGCGACGTCACCGGTCCAGTACACGTAGGTCAGCAGGTCCACCGACTCCCTGGCCGAGGACACCGCGTCGAGCATGGCGGGGAAGGCCCGGGTGCCGTTGCGCAGGCTGTCGACGGCATTGCCGTCCGTGGCGGGAATCCCCAGCAGCGCCTCGAGGGCGTGGCGGTAGTCGGCGGGCGACGACAGCTGCCCGACGGGCCCGGCCGACAGCGGCTCGCCGACCACCGGTCGCCCCGGGCCGGGCGAGCCCTCCAGGGTCGGCAGGTCCTCGGCCCACCACGCCCGCATGCCCTTGTGGAGATGCCGCGCGTCCAGCCCCCGCCGGCGCAGCAATCGCGCCGCGGTGGACCCGCGGGGGCCCTTCAGGGACACGCACACGATGGCCCGTGGCGGGTCCTGCCCCAGCTCGTCGACCCGGCGGGCCAGGGCGGGCAGGGGGACGCTGATCGCCCCGGGCACGTGGCCCCAGCGGAACTCCAGCGGAGAGCGGACGTCCACGACCAGAGGCGGTTGACGCCCCCGCAACTGCCGGGCGAGCGTCTCCGCCTCGATCTTCGGCGCCGGGGTGGGGCGACGCAGACCCTGAAACTCCACCGGCCGTCCTTCAGCGGGGCCGCGCGCGGGGCGATCTCGCCCGCGGCACTGTAGCCGGGGACATCCGCCTTACCCGGAGTGTGTCTACTGGCTCACGCTGTCCGACAGTCAGTCGACACACTCCGGGGCTACGAGGGGGGAAGCTGCGCCTGGAACCAGAAGACCAGGCCGTAGGCGCCCACACAGGCCGCTCCGCCGAAACTGAAGAACTCGACGAGGTGCGCCACGACCTTGAGCGAGGCGCCCTGCGCGGCCCGGCGAGCGGCCACCCGCCCGAACAGGTTCGCGACCACGAGCACGAGCGGGACCGCGAAGATGTCCGTGGCCGTGACCCACGGGGGCGTGCGCCACAGCATGAGCGAGCCCAGCAGGCACAGAAAGGCCCCCGCGTAGGCCGGCCAGTTGGCCTGCCCGCTGCGGGCGAAGCAGCGCGGGCCGCTCTTCTCCCGGCGCCGCCACGGGAGGTCCCGCATCGCCACGTGGCGCCAGCGCGACAGCGTGGGGGTGGCACCCGTCGCGCGCTCGGTGCCCATCGCACACCCCTTGCGCGAGCCATGCGGTCGGGGACCGCGGCCGGCCCCCGAACGAGGATAGCCACGTTAGAGCAGTGCCTCCGGGTTGCACAGGTTTGCGGGGCGCTCTCCGGCCAGTACGGCGCGCACCCCCTCGGCAGCGGTCCGGGCCATGCGGGTGCGGGTCGCCACGGTCGCGCTTCCCACGTGGGGCAGAAGGACCGTCCGTGGAGCCGTGCGCAGCCGGGGGTGGACGAGGGGTTCTCTCTCGTAGACGTCGAGACCCGCGGCGAAGATGCGTCCCTGTGTCAGCGCGTCGGCCAGGGCCCCCTCGTCCACGACCGGCCCTCGGGAGGTGTTGACCAGCACCGCCGTGGGCTTCATCCGCGCCAGCTCCGGAGCGCCGATGAGATGCCGCGTGTCGTCGGTGAGCGGCACGTGCAGGCTGACGACGTCCGCGGCCTCCAGCAGCTCGCCCAGCTCGGCGACGTAGCCCCGCTCGCCGATGTCCCGCCGGGCGTGGTGCAGCACCCGCATGCCGAAGCCGGCGGCGCGCCTCGCCACCGCCCGTCCGATCCTTCCGTACCCGACCAGTCCCATCGTCGCGACGTGGACGTCGTGGCCGAGGTACTGCGTGACGCCCCACCCGTGCCAGCGGCCCGCGCGCAGGTCGGCCTCCGCCTCGCTCATGCGGCGGGCGGCGGCGAGCAGCAGCGCGAAGGCCAGGTCCGCCGTCGTCTCGTCCAGCACGCCGGGGGTGTTGCAGACCACCACGCCGGCCCCAGTGGCCGCCTCGACGTCGATGTTGTCGACCCCGACCGCGACGTTGCCGATCGCCCGCAGGCGCCGTCCCGAGTCGATCACCTCCCCGTCGATCCGGTCGGTGAGTGGGCAGACGACGGCGTCGACGTCGGCCACGGCGGCGCGCAGCTCGTCGCGAGTGAACGCGACGTCGTCGCCGCGCGTCACCAACTCGTGGCCGTCCAGTGGCGCCAGCCCGCCGGCGGGCATGTGGCGCGTGACCAGGACGCGGCTCACCGGGGAACCCTCTCCCCAGGACGGAGGGGCTTTACTTTTTGTACCTTTTCGACCACTCTCTGTACCCTGCCGCCGTCGTCCCGCCGAAAGCGCTTGCCTGGATACCCAGCGAGCAGCGATAGTGAAGCCGACGGAAACACCGGGCGTCCAACGGGGAGCAGCATGGCCAAGGTCCAGTTCGACAGCATCTGGAAGCGGTTCCCGGACGGAACCGAGGCGATCAAGGACCTCAACCTCGACATCCAGGATGGCGAGTTCATGGTCCTCGTGGGGCCGTCGGGCTGCGGCAAGTCGACGGCGCTTCGGATGGTCGCGGGCCTGGAGCAGGTCAGCGACGGCAAGCTGGTCATCGGCGACCAGGTGGTCAACGCCATGACACCGAAGGAGCGGGACATCGCGATGGTCTTCCAGACCTATGCGCTGTACCCCCACATGACCGTCGCCGACAACATGGGCTTCGCGCTCAAGCTCG
>JALYGZ010000074.1 GCA_030776845.1 Actinomycetota bacterium | reverse complement strand
CAGCGCTTCTTCTCCCAGCCGTTCTTCGTCGCCCAGCAGTTCACCGGGCTGGAGGGCGTCACGGTGCCGCTGTCCGAGACCGTCGAGAGCTTCGAGGCGCTGGTCGACGGCCACTACGACCACCTGCCCGAGCAGGCGTTCCTGAACGTGGGCAGCATCGAGGACGCGGAGAAGAAGGCCGCGGAGATGGAGGGCGCCTGACCGGGCCGAGAGGAGACGAGCCGTGGCCGAGATGCGGGTGGACGTCGTCAGCGCCGAGCGGCGGCTGTACTCGGGCACCGCGACGGAGGTGTACGCCCGCTCCCTCGACGGTGAGATCGGCCTCATGGCCGGCCACCAGCCGGTCGTGCTGGCCCTCGAGCGCGGCCCCGTGCGCATCACCCCGTCCGACGGCGAGCCGGTCGTCGTGGCGGCCCATCACGGCTTCCTGCAGTTCCGCGACGACCACCTGATCGTGCTGGCCGACATCGCCGAGCTCGTCGACGAGATCGATCCCGACCGGGCCACCGCCGCGCGCGACCGGGCGCAGCAGCGGTTGTCCGAGGAGCCCGAGGACGTCGAGGCCAGCGCCAGCCTGGGCCGCGCCGAGCTGCGGCTGCGGGTCCTGGAACAGTACGGCTGACGTCCGCGCCCGCCCCGTCGCTAGACTCCGGCGCTGACATGGATGCCTTCGTGGTGCGCCCCGCGGGCCCGCTGTCAGGCCGCGTGCGCGTCAACGGCGCGAAGAACTCGTCGCTCAAGCTCGTCGCCGCCGCGCTGCTGGCAGAGGGCCGATCCCTCGTGCGCAACGTGCCCGACATCGCCGACATGCGCGTCATGGGCGGCGTGCTATCGCACCTGGGCGCCGACGTCGACCACGACGGCGACGCCTGGAGCGTCGACGTGCCCGCCGTAGTCGGCACCGCCACCCCCCCGGCGCTCGCGGCGCGCCTGCGGGCGTCGATCTGCGTGCTGGGGCCGTTGCTGGCGCGCTGTGGTCGGGCCCGGGCGGCCCTGCCGGGCGGGGACCGCATCGGCAGCCGCAACATCGACATGCACCTGGGCGGGCTTGAGCGCATGGGCGCCACGGTGGAGTTCGGCCCCGACTACGTCGAGGCCCGCGCCGACCGGCTCGTCGGCGCCGACATCGACTTGGAGTTCGCCAGCGTCGGCGCGACCGAGAACCTGCTGATGGCTGCGGTACGGGCCGCCGGGACGACCACGATCGCCAACGCCGCCCGGGAGCCCGAGGTCGCCGACCTCGCCGCCTTCCTCAACGCCATGGGCGCCGACATCCGTGGGGCGGGGACGCCGACGGTGGTGGTGCGGGGGGTGGACGCCCTGCAGCCGGCCACCCACCAGGTGGTGCCGGACCGCATCGAGGCGGGCACGTTCGCGGTCGCGGCGGCCGCGTCTGACGGTGAGGTGCAGCTTGAGCGTGTGGTTCCCACCCACCTCCGCCTCGTGCTGGACAAGCTGCACGCCGCCGGCGTCGAGACCGAGACCGGCGACACCACGGTGACGGTGCGCGGGAGCGGCGCGCTGCGCGGCGTCGACGTGGTCACGCTGCCGTACCCGGGGTTCCCGACCGACCTGCAGCCGCAGTTCCTCGTGCTGCTGTCGCAGGCGGCGGGCATGTCCATGGTGACCGAGAACGTGTTCGACGGCCGCTTCTCGGCGGTGGCGGAGCTGGCCCGCATGGGGATGGACGCCTACGTGGAGGGTCACCACATCATCGTCCGGGGCGGGCGGCGGCTGCAGGGCGCGACGGTGCGCGCGACCGACGTGCGCGCGGGCGCCGCGCTGGTCCTGGCCGGGCTCGTGGCCGACGGCCCCACCGTCGTGCTGGACCCCCACCACGTGGACCGCGGCTACGCCGACTTCGCCGGCCGGCTGCGCGCCCTGGGGGCGGACATCGAGCGGCGGGGGGTCCCGGCGCGCGCCGGCGCGGCCTAGCACCCGGCGTGGGTGGAGACAGGGACGGGCCCGGTGGCGTGGGCGGAGACAGGGACGGGCCCGGTGGCGTGGGCGGGAGCTACGACGTGCCGTGGTCGTGGCTGGACGCGCTGGCGGCGTGGCTGCTGTCGTGGGCCGGGCTGTTGCTGCTCATCCCGCTGTTCGCCGCCGTCCCACGACAGGTCGCGCTCGCCGTCGGCCTGCCCGCCGGCCTGATCGTTCTGGGCCTGGCCACCGTGGGCTGGGTGCGCGTGCGGCACCCCGGGTCGGTGCGCAGGCTCCTCGGCGACGGCCCCCTCACGGGTGAGGCGGTGCGGGCCGGCGTGGGGCACGGCCTGGCCGCTTTCGTCGTCATCAACCTCGGGCTCGGCCTGGGGCTGCGCCTGCTGGCCGAGTACACGAACATCGAGCTGCCGCCGGTGCAGGAGCAGTTCCGCGCCTTCGCCGCCGACCGCGTTCTCGCGCCGTTCCTCGTGCTCGCGGCGGTCCTGGTCGCTCCCCTGGCCGAGGAGCTGTTCTACCGCGGCATGCTGTTCCAGGCGCTGCGCGCCCGCGTCGGCGTGTGGCCCGGCATCCTGCTGTCCGCCGGGCTGTTCGCCCTGGGTCACCGCGAGCCGGGGAACCTGGGCGGCTCCGTGCTCGCGTTCCTGCTGATCCTGCCGCTGGGGGCCTATCTGGCCTGGCTGTTCCAGCGGCGCGGCACGATCGCCGCGCCGATGGCGGCCCACGCCACCTTCAACGCGCTGACCACCGTGGTACTGCTGGTGGCGGCGTGAGGCGGTGACGCGGGGCGGGACGGGTCCGCCGCGTACACTTGCCCGCGCCGGAGACGAGGAGCAGGAGCCCGTGTACCCCAGGTCAGCGACTCGAGTGGCCCCGCCGCGGCGGGCGCGCGGCCCCTGCCGTGACTGAGGCGGCGGGCGCCGTGGCCCGGGCGGTCCTGGGCCCGCAGTGGCGGCGGGCCCGTAC
>JALYGZ010000073.1 GCA_030776845.1 Actinomycetota bacterium | reverse complement strand
GCCCTGGACCTGGCGGCCCGGGTGACCGAGCTCACCCGCGAGGGCGACCGCTCCGGGCGGGAGCGGCCGGAGGTGGCGGCGTACGCGCGCCTGCTGGACGCGGGGCTGTCCGGCGACCCGTCCCTGTTCGTCCGCCAGGAAGAGATCGAGGCGTCGTGGCGGGTGGTGGACCCGCTGCTGGAGTCCCCGCCGCCGGCGGTCGTGTACGAGCCGGGGTCCTGGGGCCCGCCCGAGGCCGCGGAGCTCCTGGGCGGTCAGGGGGTGTGGCAGGATCCGCCCGCCGACGCGTAGGCGGCGCGGGCGCCACCACCGGAAGGGGCGGCGATGGTCACCGACGAGGTCGAGCTGGCCTGGGACGCGGGCGCGCGGATCGGCGAGGGCCCCGTGTGGGACGGCCCCCTGCGGACGCTGGTGTGGCTGGACATCCCCCGGGGCCTGGTCCACGGGTGGCACCACGACGACGGGCCGCGGGAGCCGTTCGCCGTCGGCCAGCCCGTCGGGGCCGTCGCGCCACGGGCCTCGGGGGGGCTGGTGGCCGCCGTCCGGGACGGCTTCGCGTTCCTGCAGCCGGGCAGCGGGCGCGTCTCGACGATCGACGACACCGAGAGCGACCGTCCCGGCAACCGCATGAACGACGGCAAGTGCGACCCCGCCGGACGGTTCTGGGCGGGGACCATGGCCCTCGACGAGCGTCCCGGCGCGGGCGCGCTGTACCGGCTGGACCCCGATCTGCGCGTCGAGCGGGTGCTGGACGGGGTCACCATCTCCAACGGCCTGGGCTGGAGCCCGGACGGCGCGACGATGTACTACATCGACAGCCCCACCGGCGGCGTCGACGCCTTCGACTACGACCCCGACACCGGCGCCGTCGCCGGCCGGCGGAGACTGACCGACGTCGCGGGACCGCAGGGCATCCCCGACGGGCTGACCGTCGACGCCGAGGGGTGCCTGTGGGTCGCCGTGTTCGGCGGCGGGCGGGTGCAGCGCCACGCCCCCGACGGCGCGCTGCTGGACACCGTGACGCTGCCCGTCACCCAGGTCACCAGCTGCGCGTTCGGCGGCCCCGACCTGGACGAGCTGTACATCACATCCGCCCGCCAGGGCCTGTCCGAGGAGGCGCTGCGGGACCAGCCGCACGCCGGCGGGCTGTTCCGCCACCGCCCCGAGGGGGTCGTCGGCCTCCCGGTCCACCAGTTCCTCGGGTGAGCGGCGGCCCACGGCGCGCCCCTTGACCCCGCCGGTGGCCGTTCCTACGGTATGCGCGCTCCTCCAGGCGAGGGAGGAGATCGCCCCGGCGCTGTCCGCCTTCGCTCTGGCCCCCCTGCGCGGAAGGACGGGCCGTGTACGAGAAGGACGGCGAGCGCTACTTCGTGGTCGACGGCCACATCCACTACTGGGATGCCTCCCCGGAGAACCAGGCCAACGAGTACGGCGGCGGGTTCATCGACTGCTTCTACGGCTACCACAGCGCGCTCAGCCCGCCCGACTACGTGTGGCCCGTCGAGAAGTTCCGCAAGTATTCCGAGGACGACCTGCTGCACGACCTGTTCGAGATCGGCTACGTCGATGTCGGCATCTTTCAGCCGACCTACCTCAAGGACTTCTACGTCAACGGCTTCAACACCACCGAGCAGGACGCGGTCTTGAAGCAGCGCCACCCGGGCCGCTTCGTCCTCAACGGCTCGTTCGACCCGCGGTCCGAGCAGGGCGCCATCGACTACCTCGAGCGGCTGTCGGCCGAGTACGCCATCACGGGTGTGAAGCTGTACACCGCGGAGTGGAGCGGTGACTCCAAGGGCTGGAGCCTCAAGGACCCCTGGGCGAAGAGGTGCCTGGAGACGTGCCAGGAGTTGGGCATCACCAACATCCACGTGCACAAGGGGCCCACGATCTGGCCGCTCAACCGCGACGCCTTCGACGTGGCCGACGTCGACGACGCGGCCACCTCGTTCCCCGAGCTGAACTTCATCGTCGAGCACATCGGGCTGCCGCGGCTGGAGGACTTCTGCTGGATCGCCGTGCAGGAGCCCAACCTGTACGCCGGCATGGCGGTGGCCATGGCCTTCCTGCACACCCGCCCGCGCTACTTCGCCCAGATCATGGGCGAGCTGCTGTACTGGCTGGACGAGGATCGCATCCTGTTCGCCAGCGACTACGCTATCTGGCACCCCAAGTGGCTGGTCGAGCAGTTCGTCGACTTCCAGATCCCCGAGGACATGCAGTCCGAGTACGGGCGGCTGACCCCCGGCATCAAGCGCAAGGTGCTGGGGCTCAACGCCGCCCGCCTGTACGGCCTGGACGTGCCCGACGACGTGCCCCAACCCGCCCCGGCGGCGGCCGGGGCCGAGGCCGAGTACCCCGAGGTGCCGGTGTGACGCTCAACCGGGGGGCGCTGTGGGACGCCCTGGCCGGGGTTCGGGACCCCGAGCTGGACGAGCCCATCACCGAGCTGGGCTTCGTCGCGGCGGTCGAGGTCGAAGGTGACACCGCCCGGGTGCGCCTGCGCCTGCCGACGTACTTCTGCGCCCCGAACTTCGCCTACCTCATGGTCGCCGACGCCCACGCGGCGCTGCTGGGGGTAGCCGGTGTGCGCCACGCCGAGGTCGGCCTCGACGACCACTTCGCATCCGGGCGGATCAACGCGGGCGTCGCCGGGTCCCGGGGCTTCGCGGCCACGTTCGACGGCCTGGCCGACGGGGAGCTGGACGAGTTGCGCCGGCTGTTCCGGCG
>JALYGZ010000072.1 GCA_030776845.1 Actinomycetota bacterium | reverse complement strand
GCCCGGCACCGCCCCCACGTGTCTAGGATGCGGGTCCCCGCTTCCTTGGAGCGGCGCGTGCACGATCTGGCAGCCATCGTCAAGGCGTATGACATCCGCGGCGTCGTGCCCGACGAGCTCGACGCCGAGGTGGCCCGGGCGGTCGGCCGGGCCGCCGCCGTGGAGCTGGGGGGCCCCCAGATCGTCGTGGGCCGCGATATGCGCCCGTCGTCGCCGGAGCTGTCGGGGGCCTTCATGGCCGGGGTCAGAGCGCAGGGCGTCGACACCGTCGACGTGGGCCTGGCCTCCACCGACCTCGTCTACTTCGCCTCCGGCCGCCTGGGGATGCCCGGGGCGATGTTCACGGCCAGCCACAACCCCCCCGAGTACAATGGCATCAAGTTGTGCCGCGCCGGCGCCGAGCCGGTGTCGCTGGACAGCGGGCTGGCCGGGATCCGCGACCGGGCGCGGTCCGGCGACCTGCCCCGGGCGGAGTCGCCCGGCGGTCACCACGAGCGGGACATGCTGGCCGACTACGCCGAGCACGTGCGCAGCTTCGTCGACGTCGGGGCCATGCGGGAGCTGAGGGTCGCCGTGGACGCCGGCAACGGCATGGCCGGCCACGTGGTGCCGGCCGTCTTCGAGGGCCTGCCGCTGGACGTGGTGCCGCTGTACTTCGAGCTCGACGGCGGCTTCCCGAACCATCCCGCCAACCCGATCGAGCCGGAGAATCTGCGCGATCTGCAGGAGGCGGTGCGCGAGCACGCCTGCGCCATCGGCCTGGCCTTCGACGGCGACGCCGACCGTATGTTCTGCGTCGACGAGGAGGGCCGTCGGGTCCCCCCGTCGTTGGTGACCGCCGTCATCGCCGAGACCCTGCTGCGGCGCAACCCCGGCGCCACGGTCCTGTACAACCTCATCACGTCGCGCGTGGTCCCCGAGACCGTCGAGGCGGCCGGCGGCCAGGCGGTCCGCACCCGCGTGGGGCACTCGTTCATCAAGGCCCGCATGAAGGAAACCGGCGCCGTGTTCGCCGGCGAGCACTCCGGGCACTACTACTTCCGGGACAACTTCCGGGCCGACTCCGGGCTCATCGCGGCCGTGCTGCTGCTGGAGGCCCTGGGCGCCTCGGGCGGGTGGCTGTCGAAGGTCGTGGCGCCCTACGACCGCTACGCGGCCTCGGGCGAGATCAACCGCCGGGTCGACGACCAGCGCGGGGCCCTGCGGCGGGTGGCCGAGGCCTTCGCCGACCAGGGACGGCAGGACTTCGCCGACGGGCTGACCCACACCGGCGACGGCTGGTGGTTCAACCTGCGGCCGTCCAACACCGAGCCGCTGCTGCGGCTGAACGTCGAGGCCGACGACACGGCGACCATGGAGTCGGTCCGGGACCGGGTGCTGGCTCTGGTGCAGGAGGCCTAGCGCGATGGCCGTCGACAAGCGACTGATCGAGCTCCTCGTGTGCCCCGCCTGCCACGGGGCCATCGAGTACAAGCCACGGCGTAGCCTCATCATCTGCACCGAGTGCGAGCTGCGCTACCCGGTACGCGACGACATTCCGGTGATGCTCGTCGACGAGGCGACCCGGCCTCCGCCCCGGGGCCGGTCCCGCCGGTGAACCTGGACCTGCCCGAGCGCTTCGGCACGGTCGACACCGCGGACGCGCTCGCCGACGTCGAGGCCGCGTGGTGCCAGTGGGATGAGGCCCGTGCCCTGTCGGTCCCGGACGCGCCGGCGGCCGGCGCCACGGCTGTGCTCGTGACCGGGATGGGAGGATCGGGCACGGTCGGCGACGTCGTCGCCGCGCTGGCCGCCGAGCGGCTGTCCGTGCCGGTCGTCGTCCACAAGGACTACGGGGCGCCCGCCTTCGCCGGCCCGGGCACCCTGGCCGTCGTGGTCTCCCACTCGGGCGACACCGAGGAGACCTGCTCGGCCCTGACCGAGGCGCACGGGCGCGGCTCGCGCGTGCTCGCCGTCACCACCGGGGGGCGGGTGGGCGAGTACTGCGACGAGCACGGCCTGCCCTGGGTTCGGATCCCGGCCGGCGGGCCTCCCCGCCACAGCCTGGGGTGGCTGGCCGGGCCGGCGCTGGCGGCCCTGGGACTGGATGGCGGCGCCGACGAGGCCGTCGCGCTGGTGCGCGACCTCGCCGAGGAGTGGGGCCGGCACATGCCGGTCGCCGCCAACCCCGCCAAGCAGGTGGCCCTGCGGCTGGCGGGCGTCGGCCTGCCCGTCGTCTACGGGGCGGAGGGGTTGGCCGCCGTCGCCGCGCGCCGGCTGGAGAACCAGCTCAACGAGAACGCCAAGCTGCAGGCGTGCAGCGAGGCCATGCCGGAGCTGTGCCACAACGACATCGTGGGATGGCAGTCGCCCGCGCCGGTCCCCGCCGGGCTCCTGTGCCTGCGCGACCCCGCCGGCGAGCACCCGCGGGTGGCCCGGCGCTTCGCCGTGCTCGACGAGCTCGTGGGGGACCGCTTCCGGTGGCGGGAGCAGGTGCTGGCCCGCGGCGAGGCGCCGCTGGCCCGGCTGTTGTCGCTGCTGTCGTTCGCCGACCACGTCAGCGTCTACGCGGCCTTGGCCCGCGACGTGGACCCCACGCCGATCCATCTCATCGACGCGCTGAAGCGGCGCCTGGACCTGTGACCCCCGCCGGCGCCGACGGGCTGGCCGCGCGGCTGGGGGACCGCCGCCCCCGGG
>JALYGZ010000071.1 GCA_030776845.1 Actinomycetota bacterium | reverse complement strand
AGCGCACCCCCTGCACCGGCGCGAGCCGCGCCAGCGCCGCCGCGAGGCTGGTGCCGTCGGGCAGGGCCATGCCCGGCGCCACCTCGATGAGCGGGATCAGGGCGAACGCGCGCTCGCACAGACGGGGGTGGGGGATCACCAGGTCGGGGCGGCGCACCCGCCGTCGGCCGTACAGCAGGATGTCCAGGTCCACGGTCCGGGGCCCCCAGCGCTGCCCGCCGCCCTGGCCCGGTCGGGCCCGGCCCAGGCGCGACTCGATGCGCGCGCAGACCCCCAGCAGACGGTGCGGCGACCGCCGGGTGGCCACGCGCACGGCCATGTTCAGGTACGGGCCCTGCTCGGGGCCCCCCACGGGCTCGGTCTCGTAGACGCCCGAGACGGCGTCGACGCGGGTGCGCGCGTCGAGCTCGAGCAGGTCGACGGCGTCCTGCAGGTAGCCGAGGCGGTCCCCCAGGTTGCTGCCGAGCCCGAGGAAGGCGAACTCCTCGCGCAGCCGCATTCAGCCGACCGCCTGCCGGCGCTCGCGGCGCAGGGTCACGGCCACGTGGTCGACGCCGACGGCCATCGGCGCGTCCGGCTTGGCCACGCGCACGGACACGGCCCGCGCCGGCGTCGCCGACAGGACGACGTCGGCGAGGTGGGAGGCCAGCGCCTCGATCAGGTCGAAGCGGGTGGTGGCCACCTCGTCGGCCAGCCGGGCGGCCAGCGACCCGTAGTCCACGGTGTCGGCCAGATCGTCGGTGGCCGCCGGCCGGGACAGGTCCAGGTCGAGACCGATGTCGAGGAGGAAGGCCTGTCCGTCGCGCCGCTCGGCCTCCGACACGCCGTGGTGGCCCGCCGCGCGCAGGCCGGTGATCTCGATGCGGTCCACACGCCGCAGGATAGCCGGGGGTCTCAGCCGACCGGCGCCCCCGGCGGGACCCCCGGGTCCGGGCGGTCGCCGTATCCCGCCGGCGCCCGGGGGCCGGGATCGTCGGGGTGCAGCAGGTGCACCGCGCCGCCGGGCGCGAGCGCGCCCAGCACGAGGAACTGGCTGGTGAAGCCGGCGATGCGCTTGTCCCCGAGGTTGACGGCGCCGACGACGAGCCGGCCCGTCAGCTCCTCTCGCGTGTAGCCACGCACCTGGGCGCTGGTGCCCAGCGTGCCGACGGTCGGCCCGAAGTCGACGGTCAGCTTCCACGCCGGCGTCCGCGCCTCGGGGAACTCCTGCACGTCGACCACGCGCCCGACGCGCAGGTCGAGGGCGGCGAACGCGTCCATTCCCACGTCGGGCTTGCGCGGCAGCCGCTCGGGGCTCTGCTCACCCATCGCGCTCAACCGCCGACGGGCGCGCCGACGACCGCGTCGGCGACGCGCACAGCGCGCACCGTGGCGGCGACGTCGTGCACGCGCAGCACCGACGCGCCCTCCCGCACCGCCAGCGCGGCGCAGGCCAGGCTGGCCTCCAGGCGCTCGTCGGCTCCCCCGTCGCCCAGCACCCGGCCCAGGAAGCTCTTGCGTGATGCCCCGACCAGCACCGGCCGGCCCAGGCCGCGGAACTGGCGGACCGCCCGCAGCAGGAGCAGGTTCTGCTCGGCCGTCTTGGCGAAGCCGATCCCGGGGTCGACCACGACCCTGCCCGGGTCGATGCCCGCGGCGGCGCAGCGGGCCACGCCGGCGGCCAGATGCTCGTAGACCTCGGCGACGACGTCGTCGTAGTCGGTCCTGGTCTGCATGTCGCGCGGCGTCCCCCGGCTGTGCATGAGCACGTAGGCGGCCTCCGTGGCCGCCACGGCCTCCAGCAGGCGCGGGTCACGCCCCCCGGAGACGTCGTTGACGATGTCGGCCCCGGCCGCCACCGCCGCCGTGGCCACGGTGGGCTCGGTGGTGTCCACGCTGCGCACCGCGTCGAGGTCGCCGAGCGCCTCGAGCACCGGCAGGACTCGCCGCAGCTCCTCGTCCCGGGCCACCCCGGCGGCGCCGGGCCGCGTGGACTCGCCCCCCACGTCGAGCACGTCGGCCCCCTCGTCGGCCAGCCTGCGGGCGTGGGCCGCCCCCGCCCCGGGATGGCCCTGCGGGTACAGCCGACCCCCGTCGGAGAAGGAGTCGGGCGTGACGTTGACCACGCCCATGATCCGGGGGGCGGTGTCCGTCCCCAGGGTCCGCCCGCCCGGCAGCGCCAGCGGGGGCGCCGGGGCATGCCAGGCCGCCACGGCCAGGCGCAGGGCGCCCTCCACGGCCCCGGCCTCCCCGGGCGCCAGAGCCCCACCCGCCGCGTCGACCAGGGC
>JALYGZ010000070.1 GCA_030776845.1 Actinomycetota bacterium | reverse complement strand
CCACTACCCCAGGCCGTCACACCCGCTGCGTAACATGCCGATCAGGAGCTTGCGTCCGACGCCCTTTTACACCCGCTCGTGAGACGCGACCTTGGCAGCAGCTGTCGCCCCATACGGGACCGATCGTCATGGATGACGTCCCCTTCTGACGGGTGCTACCACGTGCCGGCGCAGAGCCGACCGTACACAAGCTTGCTTCGCAGCGGCATGTCGGCACTACATCGCGGCAGACGCCAGACGTAAGCAATCATGGCCCTTGCCGGATCCGTGGTGTTGGTTTGACGCACTTATACGGTCCTCGGTCGGGCTGGTTATACCGCTTCGGGACGGAGCCCTGAACGAGGATGTCGGCGATGCTGGCCAAGGCCACCTCGATGGCGTCCTCGTCGCTAAGCGCCGCGCCTTGCTCGACGAGCGCTGCGAAACCGGAGGGGCTGAGCCGCGACGATATGGTCTCGCAGGCCTGGGCGAGCCGGGCCGCGTCGGCGCCGTAGGCGGGGGCAGCGGTGTCGGCAGTGTGCAGCGCTCCGTAGAGGAGTGCGGCGGGCTCGTCGGCGTTGAGACGCACGAGCAGCGGCACGAGGTTGCGGATCGTGGTCCACTGGTGGGTCCAGTCTCCGACGCGCCGCCAGTGACCGATGACGTCGGGAACGGACGTCAACGCCTCGCGGGGGGACTGGTGTCGGGCCCGAAGCGACGTGGCTGCCACCCGTGCGACTCCCTCCAGGAAGCGGCCGTGGACTGGTTCGGCCAGGGTGATCGCCCGCTCCAGCAGCCCCAGCGCGGCTTCCGGGTCATCGTCGCTACGGGCCTCAGCGTCTGCGTACAGGGCCCAGGCACGCTGGTTGGGGTTGCCGAGCTCCTCGGCGAGCCGCCGCTGCTCGGCGGCGGCCGCCAGTGCGGCGTCGCGCTGGCCGTCGTAGGCGAGTGCGAGGACTTCGTGCAGCCGGGCCATGACTACCGCGTGGTCGTTGCCGGTGTCGGCGGCGAGCGCGACGGCGTCGCGGGTGTGCCCCCGGCAGTCGTCCAGCCGGCCTTCGTACAGCGCGGTGGCTGCCAGCGTGAAGAGGGCCACAAAACAGCCGGGGTCCGACGCATTCGGCGCAGTCTCCAGCGCGCGTTGGGCGAGGCTGCGCGTGCGGGTGAGCTCGCCCCGGTTGCTGATCCCGTGCGCGGCCACGCCCGACACCGTCGGCTGGAGCCGGTGGCCCACCGCGGCCGGCAGCCCGGCGGCTTCCTCTGCCCAGACGAACACCTCGTCGCGCAGCCGGTAAAGGGCGAAGATGTAGAGGGCGGCGGCCAGGCGCAGCGCGACGTCGGCGTCGGCCTGCTCGACCGCCCAGCGATGGGCGGCCCGCAGGTTGGACAGCTCGGCCTCGAGCATGGCGACGGCCGGTGCCTCGTCCCGCCCGCGCACGTCGGCGTCGGCGCGC
This sequence comes from Actinomycetota bacterium, assembly GCA_030776845.1. Lineage (GTDB taxonomy): Bacteria > Actinomycetota > Nitriliruptoria > Euzebyales > Egibacteraceae > JAHWKQ01. The sequence continues at coordinate 4,397 of JALYGZ010000070.1, read as the reverse complement.
TCGGCAAGGTCGACGAACCAGTGGGCGTGGCGGGCCCGCAGGGTCTGCTCCTCCCCACGCTCGGTCAGCCGGTGGCTGGCGTACTGACGCAGGGTCTCCAGCAGCCGGTAGCGAGCGGGTGTCACGCTGCGGTCCACCTCGACCATCGAGCGGCTCACGAGGCCGGCCAGGAGCCCCGCGACGCGCGCTGCCGGAAGCTCGTCGTCGACGCACACGCCTTCGGCGGCGGCCAGCGTGTACCCGCCTGCGAACACCGCGAGCCGGTCGAACAGACGTCGCTCAGCCGGCTCCAGCAGTTGGTAGGACCACTCGACGACCGCGACGAGACTGCGGTGACGCGGGTCGGTACGGGGACCGTGGGTCAGCAGCCGGAAGCGGTGGCCGAGGCGGCGGGCGATCTGCGAGGGCTCCAACGCGCCCGTAAGCGCAGCGGCCAACTCGATCGCAAGGGGCAGCCCGTCGAGCTGCCGGCAGATGTTCCCGATCGCCGTCGCGGTCGTCTCGTCGACGGGGAAGTCGCCGCGGTAGGACCTCGCCCGATCGCAGAAGAGCTGCGCGGACGGAGCCCGCAGACCGTCGCCGTCGGTACGGTCTGACGGCAGGGGCAGTGGCGGCACGGGCCATACCTGTTCGCCGGCCACGGCGAGGGGCTCTCGGCTCGTCGCAAGGATCGTCGCGTGTGGGCAGCTGCGCAGGATGTGCTCGGCGAGCTGCGCGGTGGCGTCGACTAGGTGCTCGCAGTTGTCGAGCACGAGCAGGAGCCGCTTGCCGGGCAACGCACCCACGATGCTGTCGTTGATGCTGCGGTTGGCCTGCTGCTGCACGCCCAGAACGGCGGCCACCGTGTGGCCGACGGCTCCCGGGTCCGCCGGCGCCAGCTCGCACCACCACACCCCGTCGGGGTAGCGCTCCGACACCGCGGCGGCTGCCTGCAGCGCCAGTCGGGTTTTGCCGACCCCACCCACCCCGGTGAGCGTCACGAGGCGGTGTCGGTCCAGCAGGCGGCACACCGCGTCGGTCTCGTGGCGGCGGCCGACGAAGCTCGTCACCGGCTGGGGCAGGTTGCCGCCCGGCGGGAGGGCATGCTCGTGTTCCACGGTGTCTGGGCCTGCGGGCGTGACGTTGGGTGCCTGCCGCAGGATGTCTGCCTGCAGCTGCTGCAACGCCGGGGAGGGCTCCAGGCCCAGCTCGTCGGCCAGTCGGGTGCGCACCCGCTGGTAGGCCTCCAGCGCGTCGGTCTGCCGACCCGTCTGCGCAAGCGCGGTCATGAGCTGGGCGTAGGGCCGTTCGCGCAACGGGTTGACGGTCACGAATGCCTCGAGATCGCCGATGAGCCCCACGTCACCACAGGCCAGCCGCGCGGCGAACGCGTCCTCGGTCACGGCCAGCCGCAGCTCGTCGAGCCGTACCGCCTCGGGTCGGGCGAAGTCGTCGGCGGCGAACTCCGCGTACGCCGGGCCGCGCCACAGCGCCAGCGCCTCGGACAGGCCCGCAGCCGCGGTGGCGGGGTCGTTGGTCAGACGCTTCCGGGCGGCCGCCACTTGCTGTTCGAAGCACCGCGCGTCGAGCGTGTGGCCCTCCACGCGCAAACGGTAGCCGAGCGTGTCGGACTCGACGCTCACACTCTGGCCGAGCAGGCGCCGCAGTCGCGACACGTAGGTGTGCAGCCCGCTGGGGGCGCTCGGCGGCGGCTGGCCCTCCCACAGCACGTCGATGATCCGCTCGACGCTGACGCATTGGCCGGCGTGGACGAGTAGCAGGGCAAGCAGGCGCCGCTGCATCCGGCTGCCGATGCGCACGGTGGTGCCATCGCGGGTGACCTCCAGCGATCCCAGCACCTTGAACTGCATGCGCGTCTCCCCGTGTCCCTTCTCACCGTAGGTACCCGCACGCGCGCGGACGAGACGGCGCAACCAAGCCGCCAGGGCGCCGCAAGGTTCACGCAGCCGTCGCGCGAGTGGTGTGGGCCACGGTACGTCCAGGCGCGGACCCGGTTACGCGACCGGGACCGCGAAAACGTCCGCCCATCAAGAAGGAGTGCGGCGATCATGAGCGTTGACCAGCCACACACCGAACGAGCCGTGCTGGATCCGGAGAAGGTCGAGGCCTTCGCGGGCCAGGTCGCCACCGACATCGGCACCGTCCTGGCCGGCGCGACGATGTACATCGGCCACCACACCGGCCTGTACGCCACGTTGGCCCAACACGGGCCGCTCACCCCCGACGAGCTCGCCGACCGGGCCGGGGCGCACCCGCGCTACGTGCGCGAGTGGCTCGGCGCTCAGGCGGCCAGCGGCTACATCGACTACGACCCGGACAGCGGCGCGTATCGGCTGCCGCCCGAGCACGCCGCCGTGCTCGCCGACTCGGCAAGCCCCACTTACCTCGCCGGCGCAAGCGACGCGATGGCCGCGATCTGGGCGGCCGCCGAGCCGGTCGCCGCGGACTTCACCACCGGCCGGGGTGTGGCGTGGCACGAGCACGATCCGCGCCTGTTCACCGGCACCGAGGAGTTCTTCCGCCCCAGCTACGAGACATTCCTCACCAGCGAGTGGATCCCGTCCCTCGACGGGGTGGACGAGCAGTTGAGTACGGGCGCGCGGGTCGCCGACGTGGGCTGCGGCCACGGCGTCTCCACGATCGTGATGGCCCAGGCCTACCCGGCGTCGAGCTTCCACGGCTTCGACGCCCACGACGCCTCCATCAGCACCGCCCGCCAGCGGGCAGCCGCAGCAGGCGTCGCCGACCGCACCAACTTCGAGACGGCGCTGGCCACGGCGGTGCCCGGCGGCGACTACGACCTCGTGTGCTTCTTCGACGCGCTGCACGACATGGGCGACCCGGTCGGCGCGCTCGTGCGCGCCCGTGAAGCACTCGCGGCAGACGGCGCGGTGATGCTGATCGAGCCGTTCGCCGGCGACCGGGTCCAGGACAACCTCACCCCCGTCGGCCGGCTGTTCTATGCCGCCTCGACCCTGGTGTGCACCGCCAACGGCATCGCTCAGGGCAACCAGCCGGTGCTGGGCGCCCAAGCCGGTGAGGCCGCGCTGCGCGACGTGCTCACCCAAGCCGGTTTCACCCGTATCCGCCGCAGCGCGGAGACACCGTTCAACATGGTGCTGGAGGCCCGGCCATGAGCCGCACACGAAGCCTTGTCGGCCCGCAGGAGACCACCGCCCGTCCCCGGATCCATGAGGACCCGGTGCTGGACGACTTGCCGGTGCGCTACCGCACCGCCGTGGAAGCAGGCGACCGGCAGGCCCTGGCGGCGCTCTACCAGCCCGATGTGCTGCTCGACGCGAATGTCCCCAACTGGCGCTTCCAGGTACAGGGCCGCAAAACGGTAGCCGAACAGGCCTGCGCGCTGCCACGCCCAGGGCGGTTCGCGACGTTCTACAGCGAACGGACCGCACGCGGGCTGCTCGTGCAACTCGAGTGGCGCCAGCACACCGCCGACGGGCACACGGTGGTCCGTGAACTGCAGGCGTGGCGCCTGGCCGACGGTCGCATCGCCGAGCAGCTCATCTTTTGCGCCGGCGTGTGGGACCCCCAGCTGCAGGCTCGCATGGCGGCCGAGGCGCCACTGGTGCGGCCGTGACCGGGCACACACGAGCGCCTCCACCAGGGAGCCCGTGGGTCGACCGCCCGTCCACCGGCGGTCAGTCTGGCCGGCCGCTGCACGCCGACGTGGCCGAGCTGCTGGCCGGCGCGACCGACCGTCGGCCCCTGGCCGCCGCCGACGGCAAATCCGGTGCCCGGCTGGAAGCCGTCACCATCGCCGGGCGCCGGTTTGTCCTCAAACACGTCGGCGGCGGCGGGGACTGGGTGGCGCGCGCCACCCGGAACCTGCACTGCCGGGCGGTGCGCGTGTGGGCCAGCGGACTGCTCGACGCCCTGCCCGCCTGCCTGGACCATGCCGTGGTCGACGCCGCCTACGATCCGAAGACCCGGCGAGGCGCAGTGCTGCAACGCGACGTGGGACGCTGGCTGGTTCCGCCCGGGGAAACGAGACTGCCGCCGGCCCAGCACCGGCGGTTCATCGACCATATGGCCGCCCTCCACGCCGCCTTCTGGGGTACGGCTCACCACGCCGGCCTGCTACCGCTCGCGACCCGCTACACGCTCTTCGCCCCACGGAGCATTCAGGCCGAACGCGCACACGGTCACCTGCCCGACCCGCTACCGCTGGTCCCGCCAGGCTGGAGGCGGCTGGCCAGGCGAGCACCCCGCGCCGCCGCGCTCGTGCGCGACCTGCTCACAGAGCCGTCCAGGCTGGTGAACCCGCTGAGATCCACCCCCCAGACACTGCTGCACGGCGACTGGAAAGCAGGCAACCTCGGCGAGTGTCCCGACGGACGCACCATCCTGCTCGACTGGGCAGTGCCCGGGCCCGGACC
>JALYGZ010000069.1 GCA_030776845.1 Actinomycetota bacterium | reverse complement strand
CCGATGACCGGCAGCGACGTCACCGCCGCGAGCACCCCCGGCTGGTGCGCGGCGCCGCCGGCGCCGGCGATGAGGACCCGCAGGCCACGGTCGGCGGCCTCCCGCGCCCACGCCGTGGCGTCGTCGGGGGTGCGGTGGGCCGACAGGACGCGAGCCTCGGCCTCGACGCCGAACTCGTCGAGCGCCTCCACCGCCGGGCGCATGACGGGCACGTCGGAGTCGCTGCCCATGACGACGCCGACGACTGCACTCACCGGGGCCCCCGGCTCAGCGGGCGGAGAAGCCCGACTCGCCCTGCTCCAGCCCGACGTCCTGCGTGTCGACGTTGTCGACGTCCGCGGCCGAGGGACCCTCGGTACAGAAGTCCACGAGCTGGTCGACGCTGTCGGCCGGGCCCTGCGCCTCCAGCTCGACCCGCCGGTCGGGGGTGTTGCGCACCCATCCGGACAGGCCCAGTCGCTCGGCTTCGTCCTGCACGCTCTGGCGGAAGAAGACCCCCTGGACCCGTCCGCTCACCGATGCTCGCACACGCTTTTCGTCTGCCATGGTTGCTCCCTACCCGCGGTGGGGCATTGCTTACCCCGACGGCCCGGGCCCGACTACCGGCGAGGCGACGCATGTGGGCGTTCCTGTCCAGAAGGTTCCGACGCTGGCTGCTGCTGGTGGTGGCGGTTCCCCTGCTGGGTCGGGCGCTGGTGCGCGTGGGCGAGGTGCTCGAGGAGCGCCGGGGGGAGACCTTGGTCACCCGGGGCCTGCGCGGGATCGGCCGGCGGGTGGGGCGCCGCGGCCGGTGATCCGCGAGCGCGCGCTAGCCTCGGGCCCGTGGACGACCTCACCGACCTGCCCGGCGTCAGGCGCGTCGGCTCCGGCAAGGTGCGCGAGCTGTATGAGGTCGGCGACGACCTGCTGCTGGTCGCCACCGACCGCATCAGCGCGTTCGACGTCGTGCTGCCCACGCCCATCCCCGACAAGGGCCGCGTGCTGACCGGGCTGACCGCCTTCTGGCTGGACCTGCTGGGCGACACGGTGCCCAACCATCGGGTCACGACCGAAGTCGACGTGTTCCCCGAGGTCCTGCGGTCTCACCGCGACCGCCTGCGCGGCCGGGCGATGCTGTGCCGGCGCGCCGACATGGTCCCGATCGAGTGCGTGGCCCGGGGCTACCTCGCCGGCTCCGGCTGGAAGGAGTATCGCGCGGAGGGGACCGTCTGCGGTGTCCCGCTGCCGGAGGGCCTGACCGAGTCGGAGAAGCTGCCCGAGCCCATCTTCACGCCCGCCACGAAGGCGACCGACGGCCACGACGAGAACATCGATGTCGACCGCATGGCCGAGCTCGTGGGCGCCGAGCTGACCGCCACCCTGGCCGACCTCACGCTGGCGTTGTACCGGCGGGCACGCGACCACGCGAGGGAGAGGGGCATCCTGGTGGCGGACACGAAGTTCGAGTTCGGCTTCGTCGACGGCCGGCTCACCCTGGCCGACGAGGTCCTCACCCCCGACTCCTCCCGCTTTTGGCCCGCCGACCGCTACGTGCCCGGCCGTGCCCAGCCGTCGCTGGACAAGCAGTACGTGCGCGACTGGCTCGAGAGCGCCGGGTGGGACAAGCGGCCGCCGGCACCGGAGCTGCCCGACGAGGTGGTGGCGCGTACCCGCGAACGGTACGTGTCGGCGTACGAGCGCATCACCGGGACCCTGCTCGACGACTGGCTGCCGGCCACCGGCGGCTGGGGATCCTCCTGATGCCGCGCGTGCACATCGAGGTGATGCCCAAGGACGAGATCCTCGACCCCCAGGGCCAGGCGATCGAGCGGGCGCTGCCCCAGCTGGGCTTCGACGGGGTGCGCTCCGTGCGGGTCGGCAAGCACTTCGAGATGGACGTCGACGACAGCGCCGACCTCGAGGAGCGTGTGCGGGCCATGGCCGACGGCCTGCTGGCCAACTCGGTCATCGAGCGTTTCCGCTACCGCGTGGAGCCGTGACCCCGGCGCCGCCGCGCCGCTCCCACCCCCGGGACCCGTGGCGCCGGGCCCCCGTGGGCGAGCTGCAGGAGCAGCTGCTGCCCCGTTGGTTCGTCCTGACGGCGCTGGTCATGGTGCCCGTCGCGGCGGCCCTCGCGGTGGCGGCTCTGGTGAGCTCGGGCCCCGACCGGCTGCCCGTCGCCGCGCGCCGCCCCCCGCCGTCGGACGGGCTGACGTCCGACGTGGGTCGCCTGCGGACCGGGGACAGC
>JALYGZ010000068.1 GCA_030776845.1 Actinomycetota bacterium | reverse complement strand
AGCCCAGCCAGCCCAGGGCCAGGGCCTGCACGCTCGTCGCGGGGACGGCCGACAGCAGCCGGTCGTCCGGGCCCAGGTCGCCCCAGGCCACCAGCGCCTCGGCGGCCGCCAGCAGGTTGCGCTGGGACAGGCGCACCGGCGGCACGACCAGGGCGTCGTCGTCCAGGGACACGTCCTCGTCGTCGTAGTCGTCGGCGAACGCGAGCACCTCCTCGGCGTACGGCAGCGCGTCCCCGGGGTCGGTGGTCAGGCGCGCGCCCAGGCCGGTCCCGACCACGACGGTCGGCGTGGGGGAGCCGGCCGGCCGCCGCAGGTCCTCCCGGGCGAACAGCACCGCCACCGGAGCCCGGTCTTCCCCGGGGGACCGGGGGAGGGCCGCCGCGCCCACCTGCCAGCAGGCCGAGGCCAGGACCGCGGTGGTCCAGTGGTCGCCGGTGCCCAGCCCCACGCGGTCGCCCCGTCCCACGCCGAGCTCCTCGGTCAGCAGGTTGGACGTCTTGGACACCCAGTTGAACAGGGTCGCGTAGCCCAGCTCGGTGCGCTCGCCGCCGCGCTCGTCGTGGTACGTCAGGCAGGGCTGATCACCGCGCTCGCGGGCCCTGGCCCGCAGCAGCGCGCCGATGTTGCGCACGGCGGGCGTCCAGCCGTCCACTCAGCTCGTCCCTTCTGCACCGTTTCCGCCGCTCTGTGGGACGCCCGTCCGGACGGGTGTCGCCTTTGTCCCCCCCGACCAGGGGACCGCGGACTGCTAAACTGCCCACGGTCGGCATCCGATGCGGACGAACGATAGTCCCGTCACGAGCCGCGTGCGGGGACCCGTCATCGAGCGCGTCACAGCCGCGCGCCCCGCGACGACCTCGAGGCGCACATCTCGGAGCCAGCCCAGGACCCCAGGGAGCCCGGCGAGCCCGCCGGGCCCTCCGATGGTGGCCGCCGCGCCAGGTGGCGCCGGGCCGGGATCGTGGTCGGGGCCGTGCTGCTCGTCGCGGTCGTGGCGCTGGCCGGCACCGCCGGGGTCCTCGTGTGGTACGGCGAGCGCTCGATCGGCCGGGTCGGCGTCGGCGACCTCGTCGGGTTCGGCGCCACGCGCGGGTCGGGCGGGGGGAACCGCGGCGGCGCGGGGAACCCGGATGTGGCCGAGGTCCTCAACGTGCTGGTGGTCGGCTCCGACAATCGCCAGTCGCTGACGACCAGGCAGCGGCGAATCCTGCGGACCGGGCCCGGCTCGGGGACGCGCACCGACACGATCATCCTGGCGCGCATCAACACCGCCACCGACCGCGTGGCGATGCTGAGCTTCCCGCGCGATCTGCTCGTGAGGCTGTGCGACGGCAGCCAGGGGCGCATCAACAGCGCCTACGAGGTCGGCAAGACCACCGGGCGGGGGGGAGCGACCTGCCTCGTGCAGACGGTCAAGCGCCTCACGGGTGTGCCCATCAATCACTTCGTCAAGGTGAACCTCGCCGGGTTCATCGACGTCGTCAGGGCCGTGGGCGGCGTGCGGATGCACCTCGACGAGCCGCTGTACGACCAGAACGCCGGGCTGGACCTGCCGAAGGGCTGCGTCACGCTGGGCCCCGTCGACTCGGTGGCCTTCGTGCGGGCCCGCCACCTGGACTCGGACTTCGGGCGCATCGCGCGCCAGCAGCGGTTCCTGAAGGAGCTGCTCGACGAGGTCGTCTCCGTCGACACGCTGACGAACGTCCCGCGCCTGTTCCGGCTCGTCAACGCGGTCGGTCAGTCGGTGAAGACCGACAAGGGCGTGACCCTGGACAAGATGCGCCGCATCGCCTTCAGCCTGCGCGACGTGTCCCCCAAGCGCGTCGTCACCCGGACCGTGCCCTCGGCGTCGGCGGACTACTACGGCGCCGCCTACGTGGTACCGGTCGACTCCCAGGCGGAGGCGCTTTTCGACGCGTTCCGCACCGGTGAGATCTTTCCGAAGCCCGAGCGCGACGAGCCGTCCCGGCCGACCGTGGCCCGGGGGCGGGTGCCGGCCGTGACGGTGCTCAACGGCGCCGGCGAGAGCGGGCTGGCGACGCGGGCCTCGGCGCGGCTGAGAAGGCGCGGGTTCGAGGTGGCCAGTGTCGGTGACAACCCCCGCTCCGGCCGGACCCGGACCGTGGTGCGCTACCCCGGCGAGCGCCTGCACCGGGCGGCGAACACGGTCGCTGATGCCCTGCCGGAGGCGAGGCTGGAGCGGACGCCCGGCCAGCCGCTGACGGTGATCGTCGGCAGCGACTTCACCGGCGACGCCCTGCCCAAGCCCGAGAAGAAGGACTACGCGGGGGCCCGTCCCACCGGCCGGGACTGCTAGCACCGACATCGCGTCCGTCGCGTCCATACTGCGCGCACGCCGCTTCACACGAACCGACCAGTAGGAGGCAACCGCCGTGAAAGCGCTCGTGCTGTCCGGCGGCGCCGGTACGCGCCTGCGCCCCATCACCCACACCAGCGCCAAGCAGCTCGTGCCGGTGGGCAACAAGCCCATCCTGGAGTTCGGGCTGGAGGCCATCCGCGACGCCGGCATCTCCGACGTCGGCATCGTCGTCGGCGACACGGCCGAGGAGATCCGGGCCCACGTGGGCGACGGCGCCCGCTTCGGCCTGGCGGTGACCTACGTCCACCAGCCGGAGCCGCTCGGGCTGGCCCACGCCGTGCTCACGGCCGCCGAGTACCTGGGCGACGACGACTTCGTCATGTACCTGGGGGACAACCTGATCGCCGGGGGCATCACGGCCTTCGTGGACCAATTCCGCGGGCGCCGGCCGTCCGCGCAGATCCTGCTGGCCCGCGTGCGCGACCCGGAGCGGTTCGGCGTCGCCGAGCTTGACGCAGACGGCAACGTCGACCGACTGGTAGAGAAGCCGCCGCGACCACGCAGCGACCTGGCGCTGGTCGGCGTGTACCTGTTCTCCCACGCCGTCCTGGAGGCGGCGCGCTCGATCCAGCCGAGCGCCCGGGGGGAGCTGGAGATCACCGACGCGATCCAGTGGCTGATCGACCGGGGCGACAAGGTCCACTCGCAGGTCATCGCCGGCTGGTGGAAGGACACCGGCAAGCTGTACGACCTGCTGGAGGCCAACCGCATCGTGCTCGACGCCTACGAAGCCCGGCTGGACGGCACGCTGGACGCCGACAGCGAGGTCCAGGGGCGTGTGGTCGTCGAGGAGGGCGCCCAGCTGTCCAACAGCTTCGTCCGGGGCCCGGCGATCATCGGCCGCGACACCCGCCTGGTGAACACCTTCGTCGGCCCCTACACCTCGATCTACCACTCCTGTGTCGTGCAGGACTCCGAGATCGAGCACTCCGTCGTGCTGGAGCAGTCCAGCATCCGCGACGTCCGCCGGCTGGAGGACTCGCTCATCGGCAAGCAGGTCGAGGTGGGGGTCAGCGGGCGCAAGCCGCGCGCGTACCGGCTGATGCTCGGCGACCACAGCCGTGTGGGACTGATCTGAGAATGCGCCTGTTCGTCACCGGCGGGGCCGGCTTCATCGGCTCGAATTTCGTCCGCCACGTGCTCGCGACGCAGCCGGACGTGACGGTCACCAACTACGACAAGCTGACCTACGCGGGCAACCCCGAGAGCCTGCGCGACGTCGCCGAGGACCCCCGCTACCGCTTCGTGCAGGGCGACCTCAACGACCACCCGCTGCTGGCCGAGGTGCTCCCCGGGCACGACGCGGTCGTCAACTTCGCCGCCGAGAGCCACGTCGACCGGTCGATCACGGCGAGCAACGACTTCGTCGTCGCCAACGTGCTCGGCGCCAACACCCTGTTCACCATGGCCATGCGCGCCGAGATCCCCCGGGTGCTGCACATCTCCACCGACGAGGTGTACGGCTCGATCCCCGCGCCGGGCAGCTTCCGCGAGGGCGACAAGCTTGAGCCCAACTCCCCGTACTCGGTGTCCAAGGCCAGCGCCGACCTGCTGGCCCGCTCCTACGGCGTGACCTACGGCTACCCGATCACCGTCACCCGCACGGCCAACAACTTCGGGCCCTACCACTACCCGGAGAAGGTCATCCCGCTGTTCGTGACGAACCTCATGGACGGGCTGAAGGTGCCGCTGTACGGCGACGGGCGCAACGTGCGCGACTGGACGTACGTGCTGGACAACGTCGCGGCGCAGTGGCTCGTGCTCATCGAGGGCACGCCGGGCGACCTCTACAATGTCGGCGCCGACAACGAGATGAGCAACCGGGAGCTCACCCTGCGCATCCTGCGCCGGTTCGGGCGGGGCGAGGAGATGATCGAGCTCGTCACCGACCGTCCCGGGCATGACCTGCGCTACTCGGTCGACACGACGAAGGTCCGCGCGCTGGGATGGAAGCCGCAGCACGACTTCGACGAGGCCCTGGACGCCACGGTCGACTGGTACCGGCGCAACGAGTGGTGGTGGCGCCCGCTCAAGCAGCGCGGCGCGTCGGCCCGCCGGGGCCTGGTGTGAGCCCGTCGTGAGGGTGCTCGTCACCGGGGCCGGCGGCCAGCTCGGCCACGACCTGCTCGGGGCCTTCGCCGACGACGACGTCGTCGGCCTGGGGCACGGCGAGCTCGACGTCGCCCGGGAGCCCGCCGTGGTCGCCGCCGTGCGCGACCACACGCCCGACCTGGTGGTGCACGCCGCCGCCTTCACCAAGGTGGACGCCTGCGAGGAGCGGACCGACACCGCCTGGCGGGTCAACGCGCTCGGCTCGTGGTGGGTGGCGCGGGCCTGCGCCCTGGCCGACGCGCGCATGGTGTACGTGTCGACCGACTACGTCTTCGACGGCCGGTCCGACCGACCCTACACCGAGTTCGACGCCACCAACCCCCAGTCGGTCTACGGGCGCACCAAGGAGGCGGGCGAGCAGCTCGTCCGGCGAACCCTGCCGGCGCACTACATCGTGCGCACCAGCTGGGTGCAGGGCGCCGCGGGCGGAAACTTCGTCAAGACCATGCTGCGGCTGGGCCGGGAGCGGGGCCGGCTGTGGGTGGTCGACGACCAGACGGGCTCGCCGACGTTCACCTTCGACCTGGCCCCGGCGATCCGCCGGCTGGCGGTCACCGGGCGCTACGGCACCTACCACCTGACCAACAGCGGGTCGTGCACCTGGTTCCGGTTCGCGCGGGCGATCTTCGACGCCGCGGGCGTCGAGGTGGAGCTGGCCGCCACCGACACCGCCACCTTCGGCGCCCCCGCCCCCCGGCCGGCGAACAGCGTGCTGGACAACCTGTTGGCCCGCCTGACCGGGCTGGAGGCGCTCCCGCCGTGGGAGGAGTCCCTGAAGCGGCTGATCGCGGAGGTCGAGGGGTCGTGACGGCCCACGACCGTGTGACGGTCGACCCGGCGGTCAGCGCCAGCGGGTGGCCGCTGCTGTCGGCCGTCATGCCCGTGCGCGACGAGGCCACGAGCCTGCTGGCGGCCGTCGAGGCGGTTCTGGACCAGGACTACCCCGGCGAGATGGAGCTGGTGATGGCCGTCGGCCCCTCCCGGGACGCGACCGAGCAGCTGGCGGCGTCGCTGGCGCGCAGCGACCCGCGGGTGCGGGTGGTCGACAACCCCAGCGGCCTCACCCCGGCCGCGCTGAATGCGGCCATCGCCGTCAGCCGGGGCAGCGTGGTCGCCCGCGTGGACGGCCACGCCGAGCTGCCCCAGGGCTACCTGCGCCGGGCGGTCGGGCTGTTGCGCGAGACCGGCGCGGACAACGTGGGCGGCATCCAGAGGGCGACCGGCGACACCGCCTTCGAGCGGGCTGTCGCCGTGGCCATGACGTCGCGCTTCGGCGTCGGCGACGCCAAGTTCCACTACGGGGGCCCGCCCGGCCCCACCGACACGGTTTACCTGGGCTGCTTCCGCCGCGAGGCCCTGGAGCGCGTCGGCGGCTTCGACGAGGCGCTCGCGCGCAGCCAGGACTCCGAGCTGAACTACCGCATCCGGGCCACCGGTGGCATCGTGTACTTCCACCCCGACCTGGCGGTCCGCTACCGCCCGCGGTCGGACCTGGCCGGCCTGGCGCGGCAGTATTTCCACTCGGGCCGGTGGAAGCGGGCCGTCCTGCGCCGCCACCCGCGGTCGACCCGCTGGCGCCAGCTCGTGCCCCCGGCCACGGTTATCGGCTGCGGGGCCGGGCTGGCGCTGGGCGCCACGGTATGGCCGGCGGCGCTGGCGGCGCCGGTCGGGTACGCGGCGGCGGTGCTGGTCGCCTCGGCGGCAACCGCACGGGGCCTGGAGCGCCCGGTCGCCGTGTGGCTGCCGGCCGTGTTCCCGGTCATGCACGGCGCCTGGGGGCTGGGCTTCCTCGTCAGCCCGCGCTCGCTCGCCACGGACCGGTGACCCCCGGCCCGCCGGCGCGACGGGTCGTCTGCGTCACCGGCATGCACCGCAGCGGCACGTCGCTGGTCGCGCGCGTCGTCAACCTGCTGGGCGTGGACCTGGGAGCCGAGCGGCACCGCATGGCCCCGAGCGACGCCAACCGGCGCGGCCACTGGGAGCCGCGGCCGATCGTGGCCTTGAACGACGACCTGCTGCGCACCCTCGGCGGCTCCTGGCGCGAGCCGCCGGCCCTGGCCGACGGCTGGGAGCGCGACCCCCAATTGGACGGCCACCGCGCGCACGCCCGCCGGGTGGTCCGCAGGGTCTTCGGGGACGGTCCGGGACTGCTGGGCTGGAAGGACCCGCGGACGTCGCTGCTGCTGCCGTTCTGGCGCACCGTCACGCCCGTATGGCGGACGGTCGTGGTCGTCCGCGACCCCGACGAGGTCGTGGCCTCCCTGCAGGCACGCGACGGGCTGTCCGCCGAGCACGCGGTGCGGCTGTGGCTGCGGTACACCACGGCCGCGTGGCGCGCCGACCCCGAGCGGCGCCTGCTCGCCTACGAGCACTTCTTCGACGACTGCGACGCCGCCGTGGACCGGTTGACCGAGGGGCTGGGGCTGCCCTCCGCCGACGACGCCACGCGCGCGCGCATCGCCGAGTTCTTCGACCCCGGCCTGCGCACGCACCTGCGGCTACGGGCCGACGCCGGGGAGCGCCTGCGACTGGCCCGCGGCCTGTACGATGTGCTGCTGTCCTCGCCGCAGCACCACGCCGACCTCGTCGTCGACGCCGTCCATCTGGGGATGCTGGACTCCGAGCGCCTGGCCGAGGCCCACCACCAGGCCCGGGTCGCCCGTCGCATGGCCCACCGGCTGCGCACGCGCCTTCCCGTGCGGCTCGCGCTGCGCCTGACCGAGACTGCCCGCCCGGTCATCCGCGTGGTCACGGCCGTGCGGGGGCGGAGCGAGCGCCGCGCGGCGGGCTAGGGCGGCCTCGCGGGCACGTCCTCCAGGCGATGGCCTGTCTCGTGGACGACGCGGTGGTGGCGGCGGCACAGCAGGACCAGGTTGTCCAGGCTGGTCGGGCCGCCGTCGGCCGAGTGCACCAGGCGGTGGGCGTCCGTCCAGGGCG
>JALYGZ010000067.1 GCA_030776845.1 Actinomycetota bacterium | reverse complement strand
ACACGGGGCCCATCGCCTCCCAGTGGCGCCGGCCACGGCGCTGGCTGGCGGGGGTGGCCCTCGGGCTGGCGCTGGCCACGAAGTGGTCCGCCGTACTGGCCGTGGGCACCGCGGGCCTGCTCGTCCTGGGCGGCGAGCTCGCGCGCCGCAGGACCGCCACCGGGCGGGTGCTACCCGCCGTGGCGCCGGTCCTGGCCAGCGTCGTCGTCACGCTCGCGGTCGTCCCGGCGGCGGTGTACGTGCTCAGCTACGGCGTCTGGTTCGCCCGCTTCCCGCAGACCCATGCGGGACGCCAGCTGTGCCCCGAAGTCCGAGGCTGCCCGGTGCCGCCGGCCGGCAGGGTGCGCCAGTGGTGGGACGAGCAGGGCGACATCGCCGTGTTCCACCGTGACCTGGACGCCGACCACCCCTACCGGGCGCCGGCGCTGTCGTGGCCGATCCTGGGGCGGCCCGTGGCCTACTACGTCGAGTCCTGCGACGGCGACACGCCCCAGCCCGAGTGCGTCGTGGCCCGGGGGGCCATCGCCGAGGTCCTGGGCATCGGCAACCCGGCGGTGTGGTGGCCGGCGTTGGTGGCCTACCCGGTGCTGGCCTGGCTGGCGGTCGGCCGGCGCGACTGGCCCGCGGCCGCGGTGCTGGTTTTCCTGGCCGGCCAGTACCTGCCGTGGCTCGCGTCGCCGCGGCCGGTGCTGTTCTTCTACGCCACGCCGTTGGTGCCGTTCGTCTGCCTGGGGCTGGCCCACGCCGCCTGGCAGGCCCGCCGCCGGCGGGCACTGCGGTGGCTGCCGGCGGGGGTCGGCGCCCTGGCCATGGCCGGGTTCGTCTTCTGGTACCCGCTGCTGGCCGGGGTCGAGATCAGCCGCGCCGCGTGGAACCTGCGCATCTGGCTCGACAGCTGGATCTAGTCGAACCGACCAGGGATACTGCCCGCGCCGTGAAGCCGACGCCCCGCGGACAGCTGCCCTACAGTGACGCCGACGTCGCGGAGGCGACCGCGCGCGTGCGCGAGGTCTGCGCGTCGCTGCCCGAGGTCTCCGAGCGCGTGAGCCACGGCGCCGTGACGTTCTTCGTCCGGGGCCGGCGGGCGGTCTGCTACCTGACCGACGACCACCACGGCGACGGCCGTCTGGCGCTGACGTGCGCCGCACCCACCGGCGTGCAGGCAGAGGTGATCGGGTCGGACCCGGAGCGCTTCTTTCGCCCCGCCTACGTGGGCCATCGGGGCTGGATCGGGATGCGCCGGACGTCGACCCCGACTGGGACGAGGTCGCCGGCGTCATCGAGGAGTCCTACCGCTGCGTGGCGCCGGCCACGCTCGTGCGCCGCCTCGACGACAGGCACCGCGACGGCACCTGACCGCGCCCGTCATCCGGCCCCAGTCGGCGGCGGGGTCGAGCCGCGGACCGTACGGTTGCGGCGTGGACGTGGCCCGGCTGTATCGCTCGGCATCCACCCCGAGTTTCGTGCTCTTCCTGTGCCTGTTCACCGCGCAGGCCGCCCTGCTCGTCCTCTCGCCGATCCTGCCCCAGGTCGCAGACGAGTTCGGCGTGTCGACGGGCACGGCCGGCCAGCTGCGTGCCGCCTCAGGCTTGACGGCAGGGATCGGGGCCCTGCTGCTGAGCTCGGTCTCGCGGGGTGTCTCGCTGCGTCGGTTGCTGCTCGCCGGGCTCGGACTGCTGGCAGCCGGGGCGCTGTGGAGTGCGGTCGCGGGGTCCTTCGGCTAGCTGGTCGCCGCACAGGTCCTGATCGGCGGGGCCTGGCGGTGGTCCTGTCCAGTGCCCTGGCCGCCACGGAGGTCTGGGCGCCGCCCGGAGGGCAGACCCGGGCCCTGTCGTGGGCCCTGATCGGCCAGCCTGTTGCGTGGATCATCGGACAGCCCGTCGTGGGGCTCGTCTCGGAGTGGGACTGGCGCTGGGCATGGGTCGCGGTCCCGCTGGCCGCGAGCCTGACGGCCCTTGTGGCCGTGGCCGCCCGTCGCGAGCCGCACTGGGACGTCGGCGGGATCGAGCGGCTCGGACTGTGGCACCGCCCGGGCGTGCCAGGGTGGGCGTTGGGCGAACTGGCCGCCTTATCCTCCTGGGCGGGCACGCTGGTGTTCGCCGGGGCGCTGCTCGCCGAGTCGTACGGCACGAGCACCAGCCTGACGGGTCTGGTGCTCGGCCTCGTCGCCGCGGCCTATCTACCGGGCAACTTCCTCGCCCGGCGCTGGGTCGCGTCCGCCGGCAGAGCCCTGCTCGTGACGTTGCCCCTCGGCATGGCCGCGCTGGTCACCGTCTACGGCGTCTTCCGCCCCAACATCGTCGTCACGGCGGTCTTGCTCGCGCTGCTCGCTGCGGCCGCCGGGGCGCGCACGATCTCGGGGGCCGCCGTGGGTCTGCAGCTCGCGCAGGGGCGCCGGCTGGCGGCCATGGGAGCGCGGACGGCGGGCCTGCAATTCGGTTACCTGACGGGCTCGGCCGTCGGCGGTGCGGCGCTGGATCTCGGGGGCTACGCCGCGGTGGGCGGCGCCTTCGCCGTGCTGTTCGTGCTCTCCAGCCTTTTCCAGGCGCGGTCCCTGCCGAGTCCCCGGCACGCGTCTTCCTCGGAGCCGGAGGACTTGGGGACGAGATGAGCCCCAACTGCTAGCTCAGATCCACCAGCCGGTAGCGGGGCGGGTGCTCCTCGCTGCTGGAGCGGCAGGTGAGCTGTTGGGGGTCGATGGCCTCGGTGCACTCGACGACCGCGGCCATCGCCTCGCCGGCCGACGTGACGACCCCCACGCGGAACCGGCCGTCGTCGATCGCGTCGACCCGCTGCGCGACGACGTCGTCCACGCGGGTCAGCCCGCGGTCCTCGCGCACGAAGTGCTCAGCGGCCTGCGCCACGAAGGGCAGGAAGGACCGGCCGCGATAGTGGTCCAGCACCAGGCGGCCCGCCTGGTGCTGCTCGACCAGGGCCAGCACCTCCTCCGGGGCCACCCGGCCGTAGTAGATGCCGTCGGGCAGGCACACCAGGTTGCCGGCGAAGCGGTCCCCCCCGTAGTGCGACGCCTCCCAGACTCCGTCGCCAAGGGTCTCGTGGAGTACCCGCGCCACCGGGCGGCCGAAGCGCGCGCAGCAGGTGTCGTGGCTGCCGTTGGTGCACACCAGGTACAGCGGGTGGTCGACGACCTCGCCACCGACGGGCGCGAAGCCCCGCAGCGGCTCCCAGTCGATGCCCAGCAGGTCGGCGGGATCGCCGACGGTGAAGCGCTCGATGCGCCGGACCCCGTCCGTGGACACCACGGCGAAGCAGGTCCGGCGGATCGGCGCGGACCGGCCGGGCCGCCGGATCACCAGCAGGCGGGCCCCGACCGCCCGCGCGACCGCGCGCAGCCCGATGGCGACCTCCGGCGGCAGGCGGCTCTGCATGACGGCGTCCGTGCCCCAGGGGCCCGGCTGCTCGAGCAGCAGCCAGCGGCGCGCCTGGGAGGCGGTCCCGTAGCAGGGCTCCCCCAGCAGCCGCGACGACAGCGCGCAGCTGAACCGCTCAGCCATCGACGGCCATGAGCAGGCCCTCGCGCACGAGGCGGCGCACGAGCGCGACCCGGCCCGGCTCGTCCAGATGGTCGCCCAGGTCGGCCACGGCGAACTCCCGCCGGTCCAGTGCGGTGCGCAGGGCCGGCTCGGCCGAGGCGGGCATGCGCAGCGTGCGGTCCCCGAGCTCCGCGTGGACCATGTCGCCGTGCCGGCTGATCGCACAGGCCGCATGGGGGCGCCGGCGCACGATCGTGCGGTCGTCGATGTCGCCGGCGACCAGCAGCTGGTGCAGCTGACCGCCCAGGTCCGGTGTCCGGGCGGCCGGGACCTCCCGCGCGGCCCGTGCGACGACCTCGCCGGCGTCAGCGGTGGCCAGCCGCTCGGACACCTGCTTAAGCCGGCGCCCGGTCTCCTGCGCCAGCGCCTCCGGATCACGGGCGAAGCCGGCGGGCAACGGCTCTCGCAGCCAGGGGTCCTCGACGGCCCGCTTCCAGACCGGGACGAGCACGTCGGCCCAGGTGACGCTGCGCACCCCGAGGGTCAGGTGGATGCTGGCCAGGTCCACGGTGCGGGCGGCATGGCGCACCCTCTGGGGAATGTACAGGCAGTCACCCGTACGCAGCCGCGCGTCCAGGGACGGGGTCTGTTCGGAGCCGTCCGGTCCCGACCGGGGGTCGTCGTCGTAGACGACCCACTGCTTGACCCCGTGGGTCTGCAGCGCGAACACGTCGTGCCTGTCGGCGTGGACCCGCAGTCCCTGCGCCACGGGTGGGGTGATGTAGGCGTTGGCCTGGACCGGGTGGGAGAGATCCTCCTCCAGTTCACGGCACAGCTCGGCCACCGGCGGCCAGTACCGGTGCAGCCCCTGGAGCACGATCGTCGCCCCGTCGGCGAAGTTGTCCCAGACCCGGCCCACGTCGATGAGGTCCGTGACGGTGCGGGAGCCGATGCGGGCCCGGCGGGTGGACACCGACGGGTCCAGCGTCACCCCGCCCTTGACGAGGCGGAACGCCGGCGTCCGCAGCGCCATCGACGACACGATGTGGTCCGCCTCGTCGACGCCCAGCAGCCCGGCGACGTCGCGGCCGCGGTGCAGCCGGGCGCGCCTGTTCCACCCCGCGGCCAGGAACAGGTCGGGGTCACCGACGCAGCGGGCGAGTCCCCCGGTACGGGCGGGAATCGCGGAGCCGTGCGAGCCCAGGGTGCTTAGGCGTCCTGCCCGTCGGCGTCGCCGGCGTCGCCGTCCGTGCTGTCGGTCGCGTCGCCGTCGGTGCCGTCGGCGTCCGAATCGTCGGCGTCGGCGCCGTCCGCGTCCTGCGGGTCGCCGCTGGCGGTGACCGTCGCGCCGCGCCGCCAGACCGTCTCGATGTCGTCGTCCCTCAGCGTCGACCGAGTCTCGGCGGTCACTTGAGGCCCTTCCGTCCGGTGGGTTTGCCGTGCCGGTCAACCTACGTGGTGCGACCTGCCCCGGCAACGACGGATCAGCCGCCTCCGGCGTGTGTACGCGATGAGGTACACTTTTCCGTATGGCCAAGACCATGCCCGTGCGTGATTTCCGAGCCCACCTCGCGCAGCTGCTGGACGAGGTCGCCGACCGGCGCGAGCACGTGACCATCACCCGCCATGGGCGGCCCGAGGCGGTGCTCATCCCCGTCGACGAGTACGAGGCGCTTGAGGAGACCGGGGAGATCCTGTCGGATGTGGGCACGCTCGCGGCGATCCGCAGGGGCCTCGAGGAGCTGGCCGCCGCCGAGGTGGTCCCCCTCGAGACGGTCCGCAGGGACGTGCAGGCGCGGCGCCAGGGCGGGTAATGGCCCGGGCCGTCCTGGCCCGGTCCGCACGCCGCGCGCTTCTGGACCTCGACGACCCGCTGGCCGAAGCGGTGCTGGACTCAGTCGCGGTGTTGGAGCGCAATCCGGAGGCGGGCGCTCCACTGCGCGGGCGCCTCAAAGGGCTCTGGTCCCTGCGTGTTGGCACCTACCGGATCATCTACGAGATCCGCGAGGATGGTGCCGCGGTCCGAGTCGTCGCCATCCGCCACCGCGCGCAAGCCTATCGATCCGATCCTTGCTGACGCAGGGAGCCGGGCCGACCGTCAGCGGCGACAGCGCGCCGGCATCGATCGTGGGACCGGCCGGGGTTCAGGACACCCGTACCGGATCCGCCAGAGCCCCGAGGAACTCGCCGTTCTCGTCCAGGAAGCGAGACGCCACGAGCACGTCGGCGGACGGGGTCTGCACGATCTTTCCTGTGTAGTGGGTGCCGGCGTCGTCACCCACCAGGAACTCGTCGCGGGCGGGCACGTAGGGACCGCAGATGTGATCGGCCACGTACACGGCGATCCCCCCGTGCCGCGGCTCCCGTTCGAGCCGGGCCAGACGACGGCGCGCATGCCAGTCAGCAGTGGTCGAGGCGATCAGCCACCACCTCCCCCGTCGATGCAGGACCTGGGGAACCTCCAGCAGCCAGAAGTCGCCGGCCATCAGCACCGGGGGATGGACGCGCCAGTGCACGAGGTCGTCGCTGGTCGCCAGCCCGATCGTCCGGCCCCCGTCCCAGTCGCCCCCGCCGAGCCTGGCCGTGAGGAACAGGTGGACCCGGCCACCCCACACCATCGCCCACGGATCGCGCCAGTGCACCTGCCCGTACGGGCCGCCCTCGGACTCATACCACAGCGGAGGGGGCGCTGGCGGGCCTCCTCGGCTTCGCCGTTGACGGACCACCCGCGGGGCTTCCCCGGCGATGCGGGCGCTGCGGGTCAACAGAAGCCCTGCCGGCCGGATCACCTCGCCAGGCGGTGCCCGGGTCAGCTTCTCGACGCCTCCGGGACTGTCCAGCCCCAAGTCAGGGCGTCAGCCAGCAGATCGCGTAGCTGGCGGCACTTGTCAAGCGGCTCGGCGTGGAGCTGCTCCGAGGTGCAGCCCAGCCCCTCGACGGCTGTCGTCACCGCCTCGATGGTCCGCCCTTGACCTTCGTACTGATCTTCTCCTGCCCCCCCATCCACGACCGCCACGATCGGTGACTGGACAGCCTCGCGCGGGCGCGCGCGGGGGGTCTGGTCTTGGGTCTGATAAGGGTCTGGTACGTGTGTCCCACTGGTGGGACGGGTCCCGTCCCATGAGTAGGACGGGTTGGCACCGTGGCGAGGTACTCCGTCGTGCGTCCTGGCTTGCCCACGCGGGCCAGTCA
The DNA here is from genome assembly GCA_030776845.1 of Actinomycetota bacterium. Lineage (GTDB taxonomy): Bacteria > Actinomycetota > Nitriliruptoria > Euzebyales > Egibacteraceae > JAHWKQ01. The sequence continues at coordinate 1,530 of JALYGZ010000067.1, read as the reverse complement.
GCCACCCTCGATGAGCTCTTTCACGGCCCTGCCGGCGCCCGAGCGTTCGAGGCCCATGCACGCCGCGATGGTCGGCAGCGAGGGGAACGCTCGCGAGCCATCGGGATCCATGTGCATGGCCACCACGTGTGCTCCGAGGCGGGGGCGGTTGACGACAGCCCCGACTCCGGCGAGCACACGGCCTTCTCCCATTGGAACCGGCCGACGCGGCGTTACTCGGTCAACAGTTGCTGGGCAGCGTCGCTGACGTCGGGTAAGCTCACGTCGAGCCTCGGATCGGCGATGGATTTGCACCCCGTGGGTCTGGCTCCTGAGAGGCCCCGTTGGCGCGGGGCCTTTCGCTTGTCGGTGGACTCATGCGGCGGTTCTCTCCTTCTGCTCCTGGGCCATCGCGTGCTCGCGCACCACGCCCGTCACGTAGTCGTTGACCGTCATGCCGTGCTCGGCGGCGGCCTTCTTCACGGCGGCGGCGACGTCGAGCGGGACCCGCGTCACCAGCCGTCGTCGCTCCCCCTTGTACGGGCGTCCCCCTCGAGCCATCGCCCTCTTCCTGAGAGTCACACGGTTGTGTTTTCGGTGCCAATTCGAGCACGGGGAGGCCCGAGCCCTGGGGAGGTGGTGCAGGCTGCTCAGGGTGCTGTGGGCGTCCTGCCGAACACGTTCGTGTGCTCAACCGAGGTAGGGGGTGGAGGAGCCACCAGGGCTCCGGCTACCCGAAGGGGGACGGCGATGGAGCCTCCGTCATCACCAACCACGCCCGCGACAGTGACCACACGTGCTGTCGCGGGCGAGCCCTACCCTCCTAGGACGACACTGGCGGGGGGATCGGCGGCGCCGGTGGCCGCGGCGGGGCGCCGAGTGGGCGCTCGTCGATGCGCCGCGCGTGCACGTTGTCGCCGAGCGCGTAAGCGCCGTCAAGCACCGGGCGCAACGCCCGCCGCGCGGCGTCCCCGTCGGCCTCGTCGACCAGCTCAAGGTCGACGAGCCGGTCGACGGCGTTGACGACGAGCGCATCGAGCTGCTCGCGCTCGTCGTCTGGCACGGGTTGCCTCATGCCCATCGGTAGACCTCCCCTTATCCGCCCTGGATCCCTCGCATGACCACGCTAAAGCGCCCGCGCCGAGGGGCAAGCCACGTACGCGCGCCGATGTATGCCCGCCTCCGGGCGTGGACGCCAAGGCCACGACGGTCAGCGCCGTCGCCGGCGGATGCTGCTGCGCGCCCTCGACAACGAACGCCGTGGGGGGCGCTAGTGCGGTGGGCGCACAAAGCGCCCCCTTTCCTATTTGCCAACGGGTTTGAGGTGGGCTTTCGGGGAGCGGTCAGCAGCAACTGACCGCTCTTCTTCGTTAGCAACACGCGGATCAACCGGACCGGTCGAGGGTCCCTGGGGCCGGTGCGTAAGTCCCGGTCGTCCGAGACGCTACTCGGGCGCGGCGGGGCTGTGACGTAGGAACGCCGTGCTGGTCGGCCTGGCCGCTGTCATGGCGCACCCGCCGCCCAGTCGCGGCGCCCCCTCCCTCGACGAGG
>JALYGZ010000066.1 GCA_030776845.1 Actinomycetota bacterium | reverse complement strand
GCCCCGGGGACACGACGAACGTCGTGACGGTCGACCCGCAGGGCAACGCGTGCGTGTTCACGACCAGTCTCGGGCTGGGCTCCGGCGACTTCGTGCCCGGGCTGGACCTGCACCTGAACAGCATGCTCGGCGAGACCGACCTGCTGCGCGGGCCCGTGGAGCCCGGCGACCGGCTGGACAGCATGATGGCGCCGACCGTCGCGCTCGACGACGGTTGTCTGGCGCTGGCCGCGGGCGCGGCAGGCGGCAGCCGCATCCGCAGCGCCCTCGTGCAAGTCCTGTCGGGTGCCCTGGTCGAGGGCCTGCCCCCCGCGGCGGCCGTCGAGCGCCCGCGCCTGCACCGGGACGACGCCGGTGACGGCGCCGTGCGCGTCCACGCCGAGGCGGGGCTGGAGGAGTCCGCGCTCGACGCCCTGGACGCCGCCGGCTACGACGTGCGGCGCTGGAGCGGCCGTCACCACTACTTCGGGGGCGTCAGCCTCGCCGCTCGGGACGGCGCGGCAGGGGACTCCCGCAGGGACGGGTGCGCCCTCCTGCTGGAATGACCGCCGCTCAGCTCAGCTCCGTGACCCGGAACCGCTCCCCCTCGGCGACGACCGCCACACCGGCTCCCTTCGACAGCGGCGGCACCTGCTCACCGGTGACCTGGAGGATGGCCGCCTCGCTCATAGGGCTGTGTCCTACGACGAGCGCGCGCTGGCCGTCTGCGAGGAAGTCCAGGACCCGCCGCAGCGCCGCCCCCAGCGCGGCCGAGTCCTCCTCGAACAGGTCGGGGTCGACCCCGCGCAGGGCGTCCAGCTCGCCGCTGCCGGCCTCGGCGTAGGCGGCGCGCCAGCCCTCCTCCCGGTCCGAGCGCAGGCCGTGCTCGACGAGGACCCCGTTGGGCACCTTCTGGCCGAGCCCGGCCAAGAAGCACGCGAGCGTCTGCGTGGCCCGCTGGGTGCCCGTGGACACGCACACGTCGTACTCACCCGACAGTCCGGCGCCGATGTCCAACGCCGCCTTCACCCCGTCGGCGGTCAGCTCGTCCCCGGAGTTGTCGGTGTGACGTCGGACCTCAACCTGCTTGGCCATCGCGACCCCCTCTGCGCCTGCCGGCGATCCTGCCCGCCGGCGACCACAGGACACACCTCGCCGGACGTGGTCGGTCAGCCGCACAGATGGCGGGCGAACCAGCCGGCCGCGAGCTCGGTCACGCGCTCCAGCGCGCCGGGTTCCTCGAACAGGTGGGTGGCCCCGTCGACGACCTCCAGACGCTTGTCCCCCGGCAGGCGCTCCATGGCCGCCCGGTTCAGGTCCAGCACCTGCGGATCGCGGCCGCCGACGACCAGGAGTGTGGGGGCCCGGACATCCACCAGCGCGTCACCGGCCAGGTCCGGCCGGCCTCCGCGCGACACGACGGCGCCGACGTCGTCGGGGGCCCGCGCCGCGGCGACCAGCGCCGCGGCGGCGCCGGTGCTCGCGCCGAAGTAGCCCACGGGCAGCTCGGTGGTGGCCGGGTCCGAACGCAGCCAGTCGGTAGCGGCGGTCAGCCGCCCGGCGAGCAGGCCGATGTCGAAGCGCAGCTCGGCGGTCCGCAGGTCGACCTGCTCCTCACCGGCCGTGAGCAGGTCCATGAGCAGCGTCGCCAGCCCCACCCGCTGGAGGCCCTCCGCGACCCGCCGGTTGCGGGGGCTGTGGCGGCTGCTGCCGCTGCCGTGGGCGAACACGACCACCGCGCACGCGTCGGCGGGACGGACGAGGTCGCCGTCGACGGCGTCGTCATCGGCCGGGACGCGCACGGCCCGCGGCTGGCCCGGGGCTTCGCTCACCGGGGCGTCGTGGCGGTCACGCGGCCTCGGGGACCAGGATGCCCCGACCGCGCAGGCGCCCCTGCTCCAGGTCGTGCAGGGCGTCGTTGAAGGCGTCCAGCGGGTACGTGCGCGTGTGCAGGGACACCTTGTCCTGAGCGGCCAGCGTCATGAGCTCGGCCAGCTCGTTGTAGGTCCCGACGAGGTTGCCGACGAAGCTGATCTCCGTAGAGATGATGTCGATGGCCGGGACCGACAGCACGCCGCCGTAGCCGATCACGAAGTAGCTGCCCGCCTGCTTGAGCATGGCCGTGCCGTCCTCCAGGGCCCCGCCCTCGCCCACGAAGTCGACGACGGCCTCGGCGCCCAGCCCGTCGGTGAGCTCGAGGACGCGGTCGACGTGCCCGCCGTCGGCCCGCACCGTGTGGTGGGCACCCCAGTCGCCGGCGAGCTCGAGCGCCTCGGGGTTGCGGTCCACGACGATGAGCTCGGCCGGCGTGAGCGCCGCCAGCGACTGGATGCCGATGTGGCCCAGGCCGCCGGCGCCGATGACGACCGCGCGGGTCCCCGGGTACAGCAGCGGGATGGCCTTCTTCGCGGCGTGGTAGGCGGTGAGGCCCGCGTCGGCCATGGCGGCCACGTCGGCGGGCTCCAGGCCCTCGTCGAGCCTGACGACGGCGCGCGCGTTGGTCCGCAGCAGCTCCGCGAACCCGCCGGGGCTGTCGATGCCCGGGAACGCCGCGGCGCTGCAGTGCATGTCGTCGCCGGCCCGGCACGCCCGGCACAGCCCGCAGGTGATCAGCGGGTGCACGATCACCGCGTCGCCGACGGCGACGTTGGTGACGGCCGGGCCGACGGCGTGGACCCACCCGGCATTCTCGTGCCCCAGCGTGTAGGGCAGCGTGACGCCGCTCTTCTCCTTCCACTGACCCTCGACGATGTGCAGGTCGGTCCGGCACAGCCCCGCTCCGCCGATGCGGACGATGACGTCCAGGGGCCCGTCGACCTCGGGCTCGGCGACATCGTCCACGCTCGGGGCCTGCTCGTAGGCGTGCAGTCGCACCGCTTTCATGGTCTCTCCTCGGGAAGGGGGTCGCGCGCGGTCAGGTCAGCACGTCCAGTGGCAAAAAGGCGCTCACGAGCATGTTGGGGACGTCCGGCAGCTGGCTGACCTTCAGGTCCACGGCCACGCTGCACAGCGCGTAGGCCTGCTGGCGGTCGAAGCCGTACTCGGCGGTGAGGTGGTCGATCATGGCGAGCAGCGCGTTGCGGGTCGCCAGGGTCACGTCCTCGCTGTGGTTGCGACCCTCGGTGGTGTCGACCGAGATGCCAGTCGTGGCGTAGAAGCGCCGGGGGGCGGCGTACTCGGGCGCCACGTGGTAGTCCTCCCGGGAGAAGCGCAGGCCGCGGATGCCGCGGGCCTCGGCCCCACCCTTGCGCAGGTCGAAGCGCAGCCGGGTCGTGGCCGGCATCTCGATGGCCGTGCCGCACGTCTCGCAGTCACCCTGGGCGTAGTGGGCGTCACCCGCGGAGAACAGCGCGCCGTCGACCCAGACGGGAAAGCACAGCCGGGTGCCCGCGCCCGTCTGCTTGATGTCGACGTTGCCGGCGTTCTCGCGCGGCGGCACCGTCCGCAACGCCTCCCGCGCGATCCCGGTGTCGGCCGGCACGGCGTCGGCCGGATCGGGAGGCAGCACCATCCCGCCCCGCTCGAGCAGCTCCTGCTCGCGCGCCGCGACCTCCCCGAGCAGCAGCAGGGAGGGGGCGACGCCGACCGTACCAAGGAAGGCCGAGGCGGGGATCCTCACCCCGGGCAGGTCCTCGGACGCGGCCCATCCGTCGGCGAGCTCCCACCGGATGATGTGCGGGTCGGGGAAGACGTCACGCAGGAAGCCGAAGCCGGGCACCTGCACCGTGTACGCGAAGGGGCCGGGCTGGACGTCGATGACGTCGACGACCAGCAGGTCCCCCGGCTCGGCGCCCTCGACGTGCACGGGGCCCGTCAGGGGGTGCACCAGGTTGAGATTCAGCGCCGCGACGTCGTCGGGCGTCGAGTCGGCCGTGACCTGGCCGTCGAAGGCGTCGCGGGTCTCCACCACGACCTCGTCGCCGGGCTCGCAGCGCAGGGCCGGGGAGATGCCCGGGTGCCAGCGGTTGTGCCCCTTGGACGGCTCGCCGGCCAGCGGCACGTCCAAGTCCACGCGCAGCTCGTGGGTGGCCATCGACCGCCTCCTGGTCGCCTGTCCCTCCGCCACGGGGACGGTCCGCCCCCGTCCGCCGGTGACGCTAACACCGGCGGCGCGGGGCGGGAAGGGGGCCGGGGGCGTCGGCGAGGACGCCGTCGGCGGCGAGCAGGCGGCGCTGCCGGCGCTCGTGGCCCGGGACGAGCC
>JALYGZ010000065.1 GCA_030776845.1 Actinomycetota bacterium | reverse complement strand
GCCCGCCGGGAGCGCCGCCCCCGCTCGCCGGAGCGGGTGGCGGACTGGGTCCGGGAGGCGCCGGCACTGACGCCCGACGACCTGCTGGACTTCCACGAGCTGATCGCCCTCGACGGCTGGGTCCAGCGCCTGACCGACCCGGGCCATGACGAGGACGGCGGTTGAGGGCATAGCATGCGGGGCGCCCCACAGGGGGCGTGGGGACCGGGAGGCGACGCCGATGTCGGGGATCATCCTGCTGGCCGTCCTGGCCGCCGCGGCGTCGCTCGGCGCGGCCGCGGTCGCGGCCCAGCGGCTGCGCGCCACCGTGTCCGGCCTGGTCGCGGCCGCGGGTGCCGCGCGCGAGCGTTCCGGGGCACCGGTCGACGAGCTGCGCAGGGAACTGGCCGTGGCGTCGCTGGAGGCGGACGCGGTGCGCCGCCGGTGGCACAGCGCGCCTCCAGGCGGGCGGTCGCCGGGATAGACTCGACGTGGTCACCGGGCGGTGGGAGCACCCACCGCCGGCACGACAGGGGGTCGACATGCCGAACATCGGCGGTGGAGAGCTCATCTGGGTCCTTGCCATCGCCCTGCTCCTCTTCGGCGGGAAGAAGTTGCCGGAGCTGGGCAGCGCGGTCGGCAAGAGCATCAAGAACTTCAAGCACGGGGTCGAGGACAGCAAGTCCGACGAGCCCCAGGCGGACTCCTCGACCGAGACGCCCGCACCGGCCGAGGCCGGCGAGCAGCGGGAGCACGGGTAGCACCTCGTGACCGCGACCGCCCCGCGCGCCGCCGGCGGGGGGCAGCCCCGCGCCGCCGGGGAGATGACGCTCGTCGAGCACCTCGCCGAGCTGCGCGCCCGGCTGGTCAAGTCCGGCATCGCCGTCGCCGTGGGCTTCGCCGTGGGCTTCGCGCTTCGCGAGCGGGTCTTCGCGCTGCTCATCCGACCCTACTGCCAACTGCCCAGGACCCTGCGTGCCGGGTCCTCGGCCTTCGACCCCGACGAGTGCTCCCTGGTGTTCACCGACCCGCTCGGGGCGTTCTTCATCAGCCTGAAGGCCGCGGCCGTCGTGGCTGTCGTGGTCGCAGCCCCCGTGGTGTGCTACCAGCTGTGGCGCTTCGTGACCCCCGGCCTGGAGGACGTCGAGCGCCGCTACTCGCTGCCGTTCGTCGTCATCAGCCAGCTGCTGTTCCTGGGCGGGGCGGTGTTCAGCTACCTCGTCATCCCCCGCGGGCTGGAGCTGCTGCTCAGCTTCGCGGGCCCGAACGTCGTGTCGCTGATGGAGGCGAACCGGTACCTCACCTTCATCCTGCACACCATGCTGGCCTTCGGGGTGGCCTTCGAGCTGCCGCTGATCCTGGTCACGCTCTCGCTCATGGGCGTCGTCACCTCCGAGAGCCTGCGGCGCCACCGCCGCCACGCCCTGCTGGGGGTCTTCGCCGCCGCCGCCATCCTGACTCCCACGCAGGACCCGTTGACGATGTCGCTGATGGCGGTGCCCCTGGTCGGCCTGTATGAGGTGGCGGCCCTGGCGGCGCGGCTGATCGAGCGCAGGGGCGCGGGTGCGGCGATCGGCTGACGCGCACGTAGGCTCGTCGTATGGACCTGCCGCAGCGCTTCAGCGCCGCCTACGACTTCCCCCTCGATGACTTCCAGCGGGCGGGCATCGCCGCCGTGGCCGCCGACCGCTCGGTGCTCGTCGCCGCACCCACGGGGGCCGGCAAGACCGTCGTCGGCGAGTACGCCGTGTGGCAGGCCCTGCAGCGCGGCGGCAAGTGCTTCTACACCACCCCCATCAAGGCCCTGTCCAACCAGAAGTTCGCCGACCTGTCGCGGCGCCACGGCCCGGCGCGGGTCGGCCTGCTCACCGGCGACAACGCCGTCAACGGCGACGCTCCCGTCGTGGTCATGACCACCGAGGTGCTGCGAAACATGCTCTACGAGGGCTCGCGGGCCCTGGTGGGGCTGCACGCCGTCGTGCTCGACGAGGTGCACTACCTAGCCGACCGCGAGCGCGGCGCCGTGTGGGAGGAGGTGATCGTCCAGCTGCCGTCTACCGTGGCGCTGGCCTGCCTGTCGGCGACCGTGTCCAACGCCGAGGAGTTCGGTCGCTGGCTGCGCCGCGTCCGGGAGTCGTGCGAGGTGGTGATCTCCGAGCGGCGGCCCGTCCCACTGGAGCACTCCTACGCGGTCAACGGCCGGATGCTGCCGACGTTCGTGGCCGCCGGCGGCCCGTCGGGACGCCGCAGGCGGGGCAGCGACGTCCAGACGGCGCGTCAGGCCCGCGGGGGCAGGCCCAACCCGGAGGTGCTGATGCTGGAGCGGCGGGCGGCGGTCCGCGTCAACCGCCGCGGACGGCGGG
>JALYGZ010000064.1 GCA_030776845.1 Actinomycetota bacterium | reverse complement strand
TCGGACGAGGGCGAACGCGTCGATCAGCAGCTCCAGGCCCTTGTAGCGCGTCCACGTGCCGAAGAACAGCACACTGGGCGGGGTCTCCTCGACCGGGGGCACCCCGCCCCCCGCCAGTGCCCCCTCGTGGCCGTGGGGGATGACCGTCACACGGCGCACCCGCGGCCACAGCCGGCGCACGTCCGCCGCCGCCCGCTCACCGAGCACGAAGACCGCGTCCATGCGGTGGAACGCCGACGCCAGCGACCGGCCCAGCAGCCAGCCGGATTTGTACAGCGACCCGCACCGACGCTGCTCCCCCACGGGCCGTGGCTCGTGGGCGACGAGGGCCAGCACCGGGCGGCCGGCGAGGCGGCCGGCGAGCGCGACGAACCAGCCGTCGAGCGCGAAGCGCCACTCCGACCACACGACGGCGTCGATCCGCCCCTCGCGCAGCCGGGCGAGCACGCGCAGCCAGGCGGCGACGTAGCGCACGGCACGCACGGCCCGCCGCAGCTTGCGTGCGAGCCACGGCTCGACGGTTCCCGCCCCGGCGTGCCACGTCGGCAGCACGTCGCGCAGCACCAGCCCCGACCCGCCGGGGCGCAGCTCCGGGCGGGGACCGGTGAGCAGCTCGACACGGTGGCCGCGGGCGGCCAGCGCCTCGCCCAGCTGGAAGGAGAACTGGAACAGGCCTCCCGAGGGGTTGAACTCGACGAGGAGGATGCGCAGCGGGGCCGGTGCCGACGGCGTGCTACTACTCACTGAAGTCAGCTAACTCCTTCGCGTAGTATACGGGGGTGGAGGAGGCCGGTCGACAGGAACGTCAGCCGGGTGCCGGGCATCGGCTGCGCCTCGCGCTGGGGTCGCTCGCCGCGCTGACCGTTCTGCTGGCCGCCGGCGCCGTGGCCTGGCGGGCGGCCGCGCCGCCCGAGGCCGTCCTGGTGGGCGCCGGCGACATCGCCGAGTGTGACTCCGAGGGTGACGAGGCCACGGCGGCCCTGCTCGACGACATCGACGGGACGGTGTTCACGACCGGCGACAACGCCTACCCCGATGGCAGCGCCGAGGACTTCACGCAGTGCTACGGGCCGAGCTGGGGCCGCCACAGGGAGCGGACGCGGCCGGCGCTGGGCAACCACGAGTACTACACCGACGGGGCCTCGGCGTACTTCGACTACTTCGGCAGGGCGGCCGGCGAGCCCGGGCGGGGCTGGTACAGCTACGACCTGGCGGGCTGGCACGTCGTCGTGCTCAACAGCCTGTGCTGGGAGGTCGGCGGCTGCGAGCCCGACTCGCCCCAGCAGCGCTGGCTGCGGGCCGACCTGGCCGCCAGCGACGCGCGCTGCACCGTGGCCGTCTGGCACCACCCCCGCTTCAGCTCCGGGGACTACGGCGACGACGACACGTACCGGCCGATCTGGGAGGCGCTGTACGACCACGGGGTCGAGCTGGTGCTCAACGGCCACGAGCACTTCTACGAGCGCCTCGCCCCGCTCACGCCCGCCGGCCGCCGCGACGACGGCCGCGGCATACGTCAGATCACGGTCGGCACCGGCGGCGGCGAGCTGCGCGACGCCGGGCGCCCGCGCCCGCACAGCCAGCGGCGCATCAGCGGCGAGTACGGGGTGCTGCGGCTGCGCCTGTCGCCCGACCGCTACGCCTGGCGGTTCGTCCCGACCGACGACGACGCCCCGACCGACACGGGCAGCAGCGCGTGCCACTGACCGCGGGAGTGGAGCGGGGGCCGCCGCCGCCCCGCAACGGCGGCGGCCCCGGTTTGGTGGCCACTGTCACGTTCGGCGGGGGGAGGAGACGCCTTGAGCGCAAAGTAGCGGAAGGTTGTCACTCCTCGTCATCAGCCCAGGCCGCGAGGAAGGCGGCGCGCAGCCGCCCCAGCTCGGCCGAGGCACGGGCGGCGCAGCGACGGGCCAGCCGCCGCGCGTGCGGGGTCAGGCAGCGGTCCAGGGCCGCCGCGAGCCCGGCGTCGTCGAGCCGGCCCGCCTCCAGCACGACCGGCCATCCCAGCG
>JALYGZ010000063.1 GCA_030776845.1 Actinomycetota bacterium | reverse complement strand
CGCCGGGCCTGGGCCCGGTTCGGGCGCCCGCCGGCGCCGTCGCCGTGGCGCAGCGGCGACAGAAGGGACCCTTCCCCCGCGCACGGCGCCCAGCTGGGCCTGTTCGGCAACCCGTGACGCGCGGTCGCGCGGCGGCGTGCCGTAGACTCGCGTCGGTCCCCGCGACGAAGGAATGCGCCGATGGGCCGGGACATCGACCGCAGTGAGTTCACGCCGGAAGACCGGGTGCGCTACCGCGACAAGGTCAAGAGCAACCTGACGGTCCTGCGGCGGCTGATCGACGCGGGCGAGCTCGAGCGGGACCGGCGCAAGATCGGCGTGGAGCTCGAGACCTGTCTGACCGACGGCGACGGCAACGCCGCGGCGATCAACGCCGCGCTGCTCGAGCGCATCGCCTCGGCCGAGTTCCAGACCGAGCTGGCCCAGTACCAGATCGAATTCGACCTGGAGCCCCGCTGGTTCCACGGCGACGCGCTGTCGGGGATCGAGGGGGAGCTGCGCCAGTCGCTGGAGCGGGCCGAGAGGCAGGCGCGCACGCTCGACGCCCACGTGATGATCATCGGCATCCTGCCAACGCTCGCCGACTTCAACATCACCGAGCAGAACATGTCGGCCAACGAGCGCTACAAGGCGCTCAACGACGAGATCCTCGGGATGCGCGGCGAGGACTTCGTGATCCACATCGAGGGGGAGGAGACGCTGCGGATCACCGCCAACTCGATCCTGTTCGAGGCCGCCTGCCAGGCGCTGCAGCTGCACCTGCAGGTCAACCCCGATGACTTCGCCGCCTACTGGAACGTCGCCCAGGCCCTGTCGGCCCCGTTGCTGGCCGCGGGGGCGAACTCGCCGTTCCTGCTGGGCAAGCAGCTGCACCACGAGACCCGCATCGCCTTGTTCGAGCAGTCGATCGACACCCGGACCGAGGAACTCGCCCAACAGGGGGTGCGCCCGCGGGTCTGGTTCGGCGAGAAGTGGCTGTCCGAGGGCGTCTTCGAGCTGTTCGACGAGAACGTGCGCTACTTCCCCGCGCTGCTGCCGGTGTGCGACGAGGAAGAACCCCACGAGGAGCTGGCCGCGGGCCGGACGCCGCACCTGCCCGAGCTGTCGCTGCACAACGGCACGATCTACCGGTGGAACCGCCCGGTGTACGGCGTGGCCGACGGCCGTCCCCACGTGCGCATCGAGAACCGCGTCCTGCCCTCCGGGCCGACGGTCGTCGACTGCGTGGCCAACGCCGCCCTGTTCTACGGCATGCTGAAGGGGCTGTTCGCCCAGCAGCCCCAGGTGTGGCAGGACATGAGCTTCCACGCGGCCACCGAGAACTTCTTCCGCGCGGCCCGCCACGGCTTGGACGCCACGATGTTCTGGCCGAACATCGGCGATGGCGTGCCGGTCAGCGAGCTGTTGCTGCGCCACCTCGTGCCCCTCGCCCGCCGCGGGCTGGAGGAGTGTGAGATCGACGCGGGCGACGTCGACCGCCTGCTGGACATCGTCTGCGAGCGCGTCGTCGCCCGCCGCAACGGCGCCGGCTGGCAGATCGCGGCCCATCGTCACCTGCTCGAGAGCGAGAGCGCCGGCGCCGACGAGGCCCTGCACGAGCTCGTCCGCCGCTACCAGCGCCACTCCCAGGACGGCGAGCCGGTGCACACCTGGCCGCTGGACGCCTGAGGGGTCGAACCGGCGGTAGAGTCCCGCGGATGCCGGACCTGTACCACCGCTTCGACGGCTATGAGCAGCTCAAGCCGATGCTGGACGGCTCGGACGAGGACGTGCTGGTCCGACTGGGCAAGCCCGCGCTGATGCGTGCTGCGCCGACGCGGTGCTCGACGAGCTGCACCTGGTCGACCTGGAGGCGTGCGTCGACCTGCACAACAACACCGGCGCCAACCCGCACTTCTGCGTGCTGCCCCAGCTCACCCCCGAGGGCCTGGAACTGGCCTGGCTGTTCTCCGACACGGTGCTGCACTGGAGCATGCGGCTGCACACTCTGACGGAGGCACTGTCGCCGCGCTGACCCGCCGCGGCGGTGGAGTGCGGGCTGCCGCGGCACAGCGAGAACCTCGAGTGGGCGGTCGACCGCGGTGCGCCGCTTCCTGGCCCGGGAGTCGTTCGAGGCGCGCACGCCGCCGCCGGTGACGCTGTTCGAGCAGTGCCACAAGATCGTGGTGCGCCCGGAGGTGCCGTTCGCCTTCGGCGGCACCCTGAGCGAGGACGTCGACCTGGTGCTGTCGGTCGGCCTGGACACCCACAACTTCGGGAGGCTGTTCTCCGGCACGCGGCTCGGGTGGTGGAGCCGGGCGCCGCCGTGCCGCTGTGCGTGACCGACGCCCGGGGCGTCGACGTCACCGACCGCTTCCTGGACGTGACGCCCGACGGCGTCCTCGTGCTCCGCCCGGACGTGACGCCGGTGATGATGGTCACCAACGCCAGGCAGGCCCGCAAGGACTGCCTGTTCTACATCGCGCGACGGCGGACCTGAACCTGTGGTGGAGCGTCAGCCCAGGCCGGAGAACAGCGAGTCCTCCGGCAGGCGCGTCGGGACCAGGCTGCGGGCGAGGACGAAGTCCTCGTAGGGGTACACCTCGCGCACCAGCTGGTCGGGGACCCGGAACCACGGCCCGTCGGGATCGATCTGCGTCGCGTGGGCCAGCAGGGCCCGGCTTCGGATCTCCAGGTAGTCGCCGACGTCGACGTGCGTCGTCGAGGGGTCGGCGGCGTCGGGGTCCCAGCGCTGCAGCCAGTCGGTGAACGGCGACTCGATGCCGCGGCCCCGGCACGCGGTGTGCAGCGCCTCGACCTTGCGGCGGGTGTGGACGGACATGTAGTACAGCTTGCGGGGCTGCCACGGGGCGACGGCGCCGGAGAAGCGTGTGGGGTCGCCGGCCGCGTCGAACGCGGCGACGCTCACCTCGTGGCAGCGGATGTGGTCGGGGTGGGGGTAGCCCCCGTCCTCGGGGTAGGTGACCACGACGTCGGGCCGCCGCTCCCGCACGACCGCCACGAGCCGCTCGGTGGCCCGCTCCAGGGGGGTGTTGTAGAAGCACCCCGGGTCCAGCACCGAGCCGTCGCCGTCGAAGTCCTCGACGAAGCCCGAGTCGGGGTAGCCCAGGTCCACGTGGTCGGTCACGCCCAGGATCTCCAGCGCCCGCTCGAGTTCCTCGCGACGCACCTGCGGCATGCGCTCGCGGACGCCGGGGCGGTCCATGGCCGGGTTGAGGACGTCGCCGCGCATGCCGTCGGTGCACGTCACGACGGTGACGCGGTAACCCTCCTTGGCGTAGCGGGCCATGGTCGCGGCGCCCTTGGAGGACTCGTCGTCGGGATGGGCGTGCACGAACATCGCGTGCGGCGGCGTCACGGGCATGCGCGAAAGGCTAGCCGTCACGACCAGCGCCGCCCCCACGCGGCCCGCTGGCGCTCGGAGCCGGGGCGGGCATCCAGTGCGGCCAGGTAGTCGCGCACGGCCGTGGCCGCCTGTTCGACGCGCGCGGTCGCCCCCGCAAGCCGGACGGTGCATTCTCTGCCGGGGTAGGAGCCGACGTGGACGTCGGCGAAGTCGGCGACCAGGCGCTGCAGCACGGGGTTGAGCGCGGACTCGGGATAGCCGTGGGTGATCTCCACCACATGGACGGGCCGGCCGCGGCCGCGCAACAGGCGCGGCTCGACGGTGTCCAGCGTGACCCGCCGCAGCTCGGCGGGGATGCCTGGCAGCACGACGACCGTCGCCCCCCACGGCCCGGTGGCGCCGCCGTCGACGTCGACCGCCACGCCGGGGGCGAACGAGGCCGTGGCACCCAGCAGGTAGGCGCCCTCGGGCACCAACGCCATCTTGCGCATGGAGTCCGCCTGCGCCTTGCCGACGGGGGCGCCCTGCCCGGCGCTGCGGGCGATGGCTGCACCGATGCGCGCGTCGATCGTCGGCTCGACGACTAGTCGCCTGCCCAGCGTGGCGGCCACCGCCTCGAGGCTGACGTCGTCGGGGGTGGAGCCGATGCCGCCGGACGTGAGCAGCACGCGGGGACGGGCGCGGGCCAGCTCGGCCCGCAGCGACTCGTCGATGGCCGCCGGGTCGTCGGGGACGGTGGCGATCCGGTCCAGCGGCACCCCCAGCGTCCGCAGCCGGCCGGCCAGCCAGCCCGAGTTGGTGTCGCGCACGAAGCCGCCGAGGATCTCGTCGCCGATCACCACGATCGACGCCCGTAGCACGGCGTGGGTCATGCCGGCCGATGATAGCCACGGCCCTAGGATGCGGCGCATGTACGTCACCCCCGACGAGGCCCGCTCCGACCTGTTCCTGTCCGGGGCCGTCTACGTGTTCGGCCCGCTGTTCCTGCGGGTGCTGCTGGGGGTCGTGCCCGTGGCCGCCCTGCCCGGGGCGCGGCCGGTCCTGCAGGTCGCACCGCCCCTGGTCGTCACCGTGGTCGTGCCGGCCCTGCTGATGCGCTACCGGCGCGAGTCGCTGGCCGACTACGGGCTCGGCGCGGCGGGAGCCCCGGCGCTGAGCGGGGGGCTGCTCGTCGCCGCGCCCATCGTGGTGGCGGCGGCGGCGGCCGGCTTTTTCGCCGCCGACCGGTATCCCCTGCCGCTGCTGGCGGCGCCGCGGCTGCCGATGCTCGTCCTCGCGCAGCTGGCCCGGTGGCTGGGACTGGCGGCCCTGGCCGTCTACGTGACGGTGAAGGCTCGCGACGCCTTCGCCGGGCAGCCGCAGTACCTGCGCCCGGCGATGGTGGAGGTCGGCCGCGTCGTCGGCGCCGTCGCCGGGGTCGCGGCGGTCCTGCTGGCGGTCGCCCAGGCCTCGGTGATGCCCCTGATCCTGCCGCTGGGCGTCACCGGGGCGTTCCTCGTGGCGCTGCGGCGGCTGAACCCGGCCACGCTGACGTCGCGCCCGACGCTGCTGACCCCCACGGTGCTGCTCGCCCTGGGGCCCTTCACCTTGTCCTTCGAGGCGGTCGCGTTCGTCCAGAGCGTCTGGGTGGCCGCCCTGTCGGCCGGGGTCGGCCTGGTCATCGGCGCGCTGCAGGAGGCCCGGCGCTCGCCACTGGGGGCCGTGGCGCTAGGCGTCGTCGTGGGCCTGTTCACCCTGCTGCCCGCCGGGCCGGTCTGATGGCGGCGGCCCCCTACGTCTACGTGATGCGCGGCCTGCGCAAGGTCGTGCCCCCCGACAGGGTCGTGCTCGACAGCATCGGGCTGTCGTTCCTGCCGGGCGCCAAGATCGGCGTCATCGGGCCCAACGGCGCGGGCAAGTCGACGCTGCTGCGGATCATGGCCGGCCTCGACACCGACTTCGAGGGGGAGGCGTGGCCGGCGGCCGGCGTGCGGGTGGGCCACCTGCCCCAGGAGCCCTGGCTGGACCCGTCCAAGGACGTCATGGGCAACGTTATGGAGGGGGCTGCCGACGCGGCGCGCCTGCTTGAGCGCTTCGGCGAGCTGTCGGCGCTCATGGCCGAGCCGCTCGACGACGAGCGGATGCAGGCGGTCTACGACGAGTTCGCGCAGGTGTCCGACGCGATCGAGGCGGCCGGCGCGTGGGACCTGGACCGCACGCTGGAGGTGGCCATGGATGCCCTGCGGGTGCCGCCGGCGGGGGCGGACGTGGCCACGCTGTCCGGCGGGGAGCGGCGCCGGGTCGCGCTGTGCCGGCTGCTGCTGTCCCGCCCCGACCTGCTGCTGCTCGACGAGCCGACCAACCACCTGGACGCCGAGAGCGTCGCCTGGCTGGAGCGCCACCTGCGCGACTATCCCGGCACGGTCGTGGCGATCACCCACGACCGCTATTTCCTGGACAACGTCGCAGGCTGGATCCTCGAGCTCGACCGGGGCCGTGGGGTGCCCTTCGAGGGCAACTACTCCGGCTGGCTGGAGCGCAAGCGGGAGCGGCTGGCCGCGGAGCGCCGCCAGCACGACGCCCGGCGGCGGACGCTGGAGCGGGAGCTGGAGTGGGTCCGCATGTCGCCGCGGGGGCGGCAGGCCAAGTCCAAGGCCCGCCTGTCGGCCTACCACGCGTTGGCCGCCGAGGGCGCCGGCGCGACGCGCGGCGACGCCACCGAGATCACCATCCCCCCTGGGCCGCGCCTGGGCGACCTGGTCGTCGAGGCCGAGCACGTGCGCAAGGCCCTGGGTGACCGGCTGCTCGTCGAGGACCTGACGTTCTCGCTGGCCCCGGGGGCCCTGGTCGGTGTGGTCGGCCCCAACGGCGCCGGCAAGACGACGCTGCTGCGCATGATCACCGGCGAGGTGCGGCCCGACGCGGGCGTGCTGCGGATCGGCGACACCGTCGAGTCTGCCTACGTCGACCAGTCCCGCGAGGCGCTGGACCCGGCCAGCACCGTCTTCGAGGAGATCACCGGCGGCCAGGACGTGCTGCACACGGGTGGGCGGCAGCTCTCCGGGCGGGCTTACGTCGCCTCGTTCAACTTCCGCGGCCCCGACCAGCAGAAGCGGGTGGGCGACTGCTCCGGCGGTGAGCGCAACCGCATCCACCTCGCGAAGCTGCTCCGCCGGGGCGCCAACCTGCTCCTGCTCGACGAGCCGACCAACGACCTCGACGTCGACACGCTGCGGGCGCTGGAGGACGCGCTGGTGGACTTCCCCGGCTGCGCCGTCGTCGTCAGCCACGACCGCTGGTTCCTCGACCGGGTGGCGACGCATGTCCTGGCGTTCGAGGGCGACAGCCGGGCCGTCTGGCACCCCGGCAACCACGCCGACTACGAGGCCGACCGGCGCGGCCGCCTGGGGGCCGAGGCCGAGCAGCCCCACCGTCTGCGCTACAAGCCGCTCGTCCGCCGGTAGCGCTTTTCTCACTTTTGCACTTCGGGGCTCCACCCTTTGCCCTGTTTTCACCCGTGGTCTGGAGCCGCCGGGCGTCTACGGTGCCGGCACCCGGACGGAAGGCGAGGCGGAGCATGAGCCAGCGACGGCCCGCGCGGGGGACCCGGCCCCAGGGACAGTGGGCCAGCGGCGAGACCGAGCCGCTCAACGCCGTCGAGCGCGTCAAGCGCGACGGCGGCGGCCTGGACGTCCGCGAGCGTGTCGAGCGGCGCTACGCGGCCGAGGGCGTCGGCGCGATCGGCGACGACGACCTGCGGGAGCGGCTGAAGTGGTGGGGGCTGTACACCCAGCGGCGGCAGGACGCGCCCGCCACCATGACCGGCGGGCCGCCCGAGGACCTGACCGACGAGCACTTCATGATGCGGGTGCGCATCGACGGGGGGCGGCTGACGTCCGACCAGCTGCGGGCCGTCGCCTGGGCGTCACGGCGGCACGGGCGCGACGTCGCCGACGTCACCGACCGCCAGAACGTCCAGCTGCACTGGATCCGCATCGAGGACGTGCCCGAGATCTGGCGCCGCCTGGAGGCGGTCGGCCTGACCACGGCGATGGCGTGCGGCGACGTGCCGCGGGGCTTCCTCGGCTGCCCCGTCGCCGGCCGGGACGCCGCCGAGGTCGTCGACGCGACGCCGCTGCTGTCGGAGGTGCGCAAGCGGTCGGTCGCCAACCCCGAGTTCGCCAACCTGCCGCGCAAGTTCAAGACCTCGATCTCGGGCTGCGCGCAGCAGTGCGCCCAGCCCGCGCTGAACGATGTCGCCTTCGTGGGGCTGCGGGCCCCGGGCGCCGGGGGGCGGGCCGACGGCGCCGTGGGCTTCGACCTGCTCGTGGGCGGCGGCCTGGGCGCCAACCCCCATTTCGCCCGGCGCCTGGGCGCCTTCGTGCCGCCCGACGCGGTGCCGGACGTGTGGGAGGCGGTGGCCCGGCTCTTCCGCGATCACGGCTACCGCCGCTCCCGCAAGCGCGCCCGCCTGAAGTTTTTGGTCGCCGACTGGGGCCCCCAGCGGGTCCGCGAGGTCCTCGAGCGCGACTACCTGGGCGCCGCGCTGCCCGACGGGCCCCCCGCGCCGCCGTCGCCGGGCGCCCAGCGGGACCATGTGGGCGTGTTCGCCCAGTCCGACGGCAACCGCTACGTCGGCGTCGCCCCCCGCGCCGGCCGGGTGGCTGGCCACCAGCTGGCCGCCGTGGCCGACCTCGCCGACCGCTTCGGCTCCGGGCTGGTGCGGCTGACCACCCAGCAGAAGATCGTGCTGCTCGACGTCGACCCGGCCGCGGCCGACGAGCTGCTCGCCGCGCTGGACGCCCTCGACCTGCGCGCGCGGGCCGGCGCCTTTCGCACCGGCACGATGTCGTGCACGGGGCTTGAGTTCTGCAAGCTGGCCCTGGCCGAGACCAAGGGCAACGCCGACGCCCTGTACCGGGAGCTGGAGCGCCGCCTGCCCGAGTGGGACGAGGAGCTGCGTATCCACCTCAACGGCTGCCCCAACTCGTGCGCACGCTTCCAGGTCGCCGACATCGGGCTGATGGGCGCGCTCGTGCCGCGCCCCGACGGCTCGCGCGGCGAGGGCTTCCTGGTGCACCTGGGCGGCGCGCTCGGGGGCGCCCAGGCGTTCGGGGAGAAGGTCCGCGGGGTCCGGGTGCCCGCCGAGGACCTCGCCGACTACGTCGAGACCCTGCTGCGCCGCTACCTGGCCCGGGCCGACGGCCACGCCGGCTTCAGCGACTTCGTGCGGTCCCTGGACGCCGCCGAGCTCGAGGCGTTCGCCGCCCCGGAGGAGACGCCGTGAGCGCCCCGACGGCCCGGGTGCAGCCGTTCTACTGCCCCTACTGCGGGGAGCCGGACATCCGCCCCGACGAGGACGCCGGCGTCCACCACTGCCGGCTGTGCGACCGACGGTGGCGCCTGGAGTTCCGCGGGCTGGCGGGATCGGCGGCGCCCTGATCGCCGCCACCGCCACGCGGTCACCGGCCGGGGTGGCCGCCGCCGACCGCGCGGAATGCGAGCGCGCCGCCGCCGACCTGGCGGACGCGGCCGCGCCGGACATCGTGGCGTGGGCCACCGGGTGGTTCGGGCCCGACCTCGTGGTCACCGCGTCGTTCCAGGACTGCGTCCTGATCGACGTCGCGTGGCGGGTGCGCCCCGACATCCAGGTGGTCTTCCTCGACACCCAGTACCACTTCCCGCAGACGCTGGCGTACGTCGAGCGCGTCCGCCGACGCTACGACCTGGACCTGCGGGTCCTGCGTCCGCTGGCGCGCCCGGACGACGCGTGGCGGACCGACCCCGACGGCTGCTGTGGCACCCGCAAGGTCGAGCCGCTGCGCCGGGCGCTGGCCGGCCGGCGGGCGTGGATGACCGGCCTGCGCCGGGCCGAGTCCCCGGCCAGGGCCGACACGCCGGTCGTCGCGTGGGACGCCGCGCGGGAGCTGG
>JALYGZ010000062.1 GCA_030776845.1 Actinomycetota bacterium | reverse complement strand
CCTATGCCGCACGCGCAAATAATTAAACCGCCGGCCACGGCGAGGCCGCCCGCGCCGACAGCGCGCAGGAAGCCGCGACGGCCCATCCGTGCCGAGCGCAGCCGAAGCCGCCTCACGGTTCCCGGATCCGGCGCTGTGCTCATGGGCTCACTTCCTTGTCTCCGGCGCCGCGCGACTCGGGCGGTGTGCCGCCATTTTGGCCCCTCCCCGTGCGGCGGAGGTCAACCGCCCCGGCGCTCCAGCGCCGTCAGCGCCTCCTCCAGTACCGTCACGCACCGGTCGACGTCGCCGTCGTCGATCACCAGGGGCGGGCAGAACGCCAGCGTGTCGGTCCCGATCGGCCGGGGGATCACACCCCGTGCCAGCATCTCGTCGCGCAGCACCGGCGCCGGCAGGTGCTCCGGCAGCCCCACGGCCCACACCGCTCCCTCGCCGCGTACCTCGGGCACGCGCCCATCGGCGGCCAGCGCGCGCAGACCGCCCGCCAGGCGCTCCCCGATCCTCGGGGCGCGCTCCAGCAGGCCCTCCCGCCGTGTGATGTCGATCACGGTCAGCGCCGCGGCGCAACCCGTCGGATGCCCGCTGTAGGTGTGGCCGTGGCGCAGGACGACGTTCTCGTCGCCTCCAGGCGCTCGCGGACCGACGGGCCGACGAGCACGCCGCCCAGGGGCTGATAGCCGGACGTGACCGCCTTGGCGAAGGTCACCAGGTCGGGGACCACCCCGTAGAACTCCGCCCCCCACCAGGTCCCCAGCCGCCCGAAGCCGCAGATGACCTCGTCCAGGATCAACAGCGCGCCCGTGTCGTCGCAGACCCGCCGGAGCCCCTCCAGGTAGCCGGGCGGGGGCGGGTACACGCCTCCGGCGCCGACGACCGGCTCGGCGATGACGGCCGCCAGCTCGTCCCCCCGCTCCCACCCCAGGCGCTGGACCGCCTCCAGGTCGTCGTGGGCGACCTGCACCACGTCGGGCAGCATCGCCCCGAAGTGCCGCTGGTTGTCGGGCAGCCCGGTGGCGGCCAGTCCCCCGTAGGTGACGCCGTGGTAGGAGGGCCGGCGGCTGACGACCAGCCGCCGGTCCGGCTCCCCGCCGAGGGCGTGCGCGAGCCGCGCGATCTTCAGCGCGCTGTCCACCGCCTCGGACCCGCTGCAGGTCAGGAACGCCCGGGCGTCGGGCATCGGCGCCAGCGTCGCCAGCTCCGCGCACAGCCGCTCCGCCGGCGGGTTGGTGAACCGCTCGAACGCGTGGAACGCGTCCAGGCTGCGCAGCTGGTCGGCGACCACGTCGGCCACCTCCGCGCGACCGTGGCCGATGTTGCAGTACCACAGGCTGCCCATCGCGTCGACGTAGCGCCGGCCGGCGTCGTCGACCACGGTGGCCCCCCGGGCGGCGACGATGGTCGTGAAGTCCCCCGCCGTCGGCCGCGCGAAGGGGTGCAGGAACGCGGTTCGCGCCATCAGCGGCCTCAATCCCCCAGCTGCACCTGCATGGTCCGTTGCCTGCCGCTGCCCGCCGGGCCGTCGCGCATGCGCGTGCGGGCCTCGCCGAGCACCTGGTCCAGGACGGAGACGATCTCGCCGAGCACCGCCCGGTCGGCGACCAGGGGCGGGGACAGCTGGATGACCGGCTCGTCGCGGTCGTCGGCGCGGCAGATCAGCCCCAGCTCCAGCAGGCGCTTGGACAGAAAGCCCCGCAACAGCGTCTCGGACTCCTCGGCGGTGAACGCCAGCTTGCGGTCGCGGTCGGCGACCAGCTCCATGGCCCAGAAGTAGCCCGTCCCGCGGACGTCCCCCACGATGTCGTGGCGCCGGTACAGCTCACCCAGCTGGTCGCCCAGCCAGTCACCGTTGCGCCGGACGTTGCCGAGCACGTCCTCGGAGTCGAACACCCCGAGGTTGGCCAGGCCCACCGCGCACGCCACCGGGTGCCCGCCCCACGTGGACCCGTGCACGTACATGGAGGTGGGCCCGGCGCGCAGGGCGTCGCCCAGCATCCGGCGGAACAGCATCCCGCCCAGCGGCGCGTAGCCGGAGGTGACGCCCTTGGCGAAGGTGAGGATGTCGGGGACGTAGTCGTACCGCTCCGCGCCCGTCCACGTGCCCAGGCGCCCGAAGGCGCAGATGACCTCGTCGGAGACGAGCAGCACGCCGTGGCGGTCGCAGATGTCGCGGACCCGCTGGAAGTAGCCCCGCGGGGGCGTGAAGCACCCACCGGCGTTCTGCACCGGCTCCAGGAACACGGCGCTGACGGTCTCGGGGCCCTCGGCCATGATCAGCTGCTCGATCGCGCCCGCGGGGTCGTCCGTCTGGGGACGGTAGGCGTTGGTGTTGGCCACCGTGAAGTGACCCGGCAGCAGGGGTTCGTAGGCGTTGGTCAGCGCCGGGATGCCCGTGACGCTCAGCGCCCCCGCCGTCGTGCCGTGGTAGGCGAGACGGCGGCTGACGACCTTGTAACGGTGCGGCTGGCCGTTGGCCTGGTGGTACTGGCGGGCCAGCTTCAGCGCCGACTCGACGGCCTCGCTGCCGGAGTTGACGAAGAAGACGTGGTCCAGGTCGCCGGGTGCGATCTCGGCCAGCCGCCCGGCCAGGTCGATGGCGGGCTGGTGCGCGACCGCCCAGTTCGTCGCGAAGGGCAGCGTGCGCATCTGGCGGGCGGCGGCGTCGGGCATCTCCGGGCGCCCGTAGCCGACCTGCACGCAGAACAGGGCCGACAGGCCGTCCAGGTAGCGGGTGCCCTCGGCGTCCCACACGTAGCAGCCGCGCCCGTGGTCCAGGACCGGCACACTGGGGTGCTCGCCCAGCCAGTCCGCCGTCCGGGTGAAGTGCAGCCACAGGTTGCCGTCGGACAGGCGTCGGTCGCCCACACGCGCCCCTTTCAACCGGCAGACCGGTCAGGCCCCGATGTTGGTCATCACGTGCTTGATCCGCGTGTAGTCCTCGAACCCGTAGATGGACAGGTCCTTGCCGTAGCCGGAGTGCTTGAAGCCGCCATGGGGCATCTCGGCGATGATCGGGATGTGGGTGTTGATCCACACGCAGCCGAAGTCCAGCACCCGGGCCATGCGCATCGCCCGGCCGTGGTCGCGGGTCCACACGCTGCTGGCCAGTCCGTACTCCACGTCGTTGGCCCAGCGGATCGCCGTCTCCTCGTCGTCGAAGCGCTGGACGGTGATGACCGGCCCGAAGATCTCCTCGCTGGACATCTCGTCGCCCTGGCGCAGACCCGCCACGACGGTCGGCTGGTGGAAGAAGCCGCCGCCGTCGCCGACCGTGGACCCGCCGGCCGCGACCTCGACGTGGCCCGGCGCCCGGTCGAGGAAGCCGTGCACGCGCGCGAGCTGGGCGGGGTTGTTCAGCGGGCCGAAGTCGCTGTGGGGGTCGTCGGGCGCCCCGGTCCGCGTCTGGCGGGCCTGGTCGGCCAGGGCGGCCACGAGGTCGTCGTGGATGCGCGGCCCGGCGAGCACGCGCGACGCGGCCGTGCAGTCCTGCCCCGCGTTGAAGTAGCCGGCCCCGGCGATGGTCTCGGCGGCCAGCTCCAGGTCGGCGTCGTCGAACACGACCACCGGCGCCTTGCCGCCCAGCTCCAGGTGGACCCGCTTGAGGTCGTCGGCCGCCGCCGCCGCGACGGCGCGCCCGGCGCGGACGCTGCCCGTCACGCTGACCATCGCGGGCGTGGGATGCGACACCAGCGTGGCGCCGGTCCCGCGGTCGCCGCACACCACGTTGACCACCCCCGGCGGGAGGAACTCGGACATCAGCTGGGCCATGGCCACGGTCGTCACCGGGGTGGTGTCCGACGGCTTGAGCACGACGCAGTTGCCCGCCGCGACGGCCGGGGCCCACTTCCACACCGCCATCATCATCGGGTAGTTCCACGGGGTCACCTGGGCGCAGACGCCCACCGGCTCACGGCGGACGAACGAGGTGTGGCCGGCCAGGTACTCGGCGGCGGCGCGGCCCTCAAGCACCCGGGCCGCACCGGCGAAGAAGCGGATCTGGTCGAGCATGGGCGGGATCTCCTCCTCCCGCGTCAGGTCGACCGGCTTGCCGGTGTTCTCGGACTCCAGGCCGACGAGCTCCTCGGCGCGCTCCTCCATTCGGTCGGCGATGCGCAGCAGCGCCACGGAGCGCTCCGAGGGGGTCGTGTCGCGCCAGGTCACGAACGCGCGCGCCGCGGCCGCGCACGCGGCGTCGACGTCGGGCCGGGTGGACACGGGCGCCTCGGCGAAGGCTCGGCCGGTGGCCGGGTTGACCACCGGCGCCGTCCCGCCCTCGACCGGGTCCCGGAGCTCGCCCTCGATGAAGTTGGACAGGGTCCGCGTCGCCATGGGTCCCTCCCGCGTCCGCGTGCGCCGGTGGCAGCAGGCTACGGCTCACCGGCCCCCGTGTCCCGTCGCAGGGCCAGGCCCGTCACCGCCTCCAGCAGGCAGCGGTTGGCCAGCGCGGCGGTGACCTCGGCGTGGTCGTAGGGCGGTGACACCTCGGTGACGTCCATCCCGGCCAGCTCCACCCCGCGCGCGATGCGCCGGACCGCGCGCAGCAGCTCCCGCGGCGCCAGCCCCCCTGGCTCGGGGGTGCCCGTGCCCGGCGCGGACCCCGGGTCGACGACGTCGACGTCCACCGACAGGTACACGACGTCCGCGCCGTCCAGCGCCTGATCGACCGCGTCGGCGACGACCCGGTCGAAGCCGCGGCGCTCGATGTCGGCCATGGTGTGCCAGCGCAGGCGGTGGGCGCGCATCCAGTCGAACACGTCCGGGCCCGGCCAGTAGCCGCGCAGCCCCACCTGCACGAAGTTGCTCCCCTCCACCACGCCGCTCTCGATGAGCCGGCGCATGGGCGTGCCGTGGCTGTACAGGTTGCCCCAGGCGTCCGGGGCCGTGTCGGCGTGGGCGTCGAAGTGGACCATGCCCACCCGGCGCGGCCTGGCGGCGGCCGCCACGGCCGACGCCGCGGGCAGGGTGACCGAGTGGTCGCCGCCGACGACCATCGGCAGCACCCCCCGATCGGCCGCCGCGGCGACCTTCGCCCGGATGGCCGCATCACTGGGCTCGACCAGGCTCGGCACGCAGGCGGCATCGCCGAAGTCGACCGCCGACAGCCGGGCGAACGGGTCGACGCCCTCACCCACGTGGAAGAACGAGCGCAGGTACACCGCCTGGCGCACGGCCCGCGGGCCGAAGCGCGCGCCGGGGCGGTAGGTGACCGAGTCGTCCCACGGCGCTCCCAGGATCGCCACGTCCGGACGCAGCCGGTCGAGGTCCTTGTCCCGCTCGGCGTGCACCCGGCGCAGGAAGGTGGGAAGCCCCGCGTACGCCGGGCCGAACGAGCCCGGGTCGGGGCTCACCGGTCGCTGCCTCCCACACCGGCGAGCCTATGCGACCTGGGCCCGGCCCGGTGGCGGGTACCATGCCGCCGGGTGAGCGCCGGTTACGACTCGGTCAGCCACTGGCTGCGCGACGCCGGCGACCTGACGCCGCGACGGCCGCTGGGTGCCTCCGCCGACGTCGACGTCGCCGTCCTGGGGGCGGGCTTCACCGGCCTGTGGACCGCTCTGGAGCTGCTGAAGCGCCGACCGGGGCTGCGGGTGGCCGTGGTCGAGCGCGAGATCGCCGGCTTCGGGGCCTCGGGCCGCAACGGCGCCTGGTGCAACGCCGCCGTGGGGGTGACCTACGGGGAGCTGCGACGCCGCTACGGGGCGCCGGCGGCCCGGCGGGTGGTGGAGGTGCTGCGCGACGCCGTGGACG
>JALYGZ010000061.1 GCA_030776845.1 Actinomycetota bacterium | reverse complement strand
CGTCGGGGCCCGGGAGCGGCTGCTGCTCCTGCTCGCCGACGTCACCGCCCTCGCCCTCGCGGCCGTGGGGTCCGGGCCGGGGGAGCCCTGGCGGGGTTTGTACGCGGCCGGGGTGCTCGCCGCGCTCGCGGCGGCCGGGCTGTACCGCCCGCGTCTGACGTTGCGCATCCTTGACGACCTGCCCCCGCTGCTGGCCTGCCTGGCGGCCCCGGTCGTGCCGCTCGCGCTGGCGTCCGAGACCCTGTCGATGACGGGGTCGCCCATGCGCACGGTGGTGACCGCCGCCGTGACCCTGCCCGTGCTGCGCTGGGTCTGCTACGACCTCGTCTACCGGTTGCGCCGCGGCGGGCGCCACAGCCGGGCCGCCGTGATCGTGGGCGCCGGCCGGCTGGGGTGCGACATCGCACGCCTGCTCGCCGAGCGGCCCGAGCACGGCCTGTCGCCGGTGGGCCTGGTCGACACCCTCACCCGGCCGGCCGACCCTCGACTGCCGGTACCGCTGCTCGGCAGCCTCGACGAGCTCGACGCCGTCCTCGACGAGCTGGCGGTGCGGCACCTGATCATCGCCTTCGGCCCCGTGCCCGAGTCCAGGATGGTCGGCCTGGTGCGCGTGGCGATGCGCCGGCGCCTGGAGCTCCACGTCGTGCCTCGCTTCTTCGACCTCGCCGTCACCCCGCGCGGCGGGCGCCACGTCGACGAGGTGTGGGGCATCCCCCTGTACCGCGTGCGCCGGGCAGCCGTGCGCAGCCGGGCGCTGATCGTCAAGCGGGCGATCGACGTGTGCGCCGCGGCGGTGGTCCTGCTCGTCACCGCCCCCCTGCAGCTCCTCATCGCGCTCGCCGTCCGCGTGCAGGACGGGGGGCCGGTGCTGTTCCGCCAGGAGCGCCTCGGCCGGCACAGCCGCCCCATCGAGGTGCTGAAGTTCCGCAGCATGCCCGTCGACCACGACGGCGACACGGTGTGGTCGGCCGAGGAGCGATCCACCAGGGTGGGGCGCTGGCTGCGGCGCACCAGCCTCGACGAGCTGCCGCAGCTGTGGAACGTGCTGCGCGGGGAGATGTCGCTCGTCGGCCCCCGCCCCGAGCGCCCCGCCTTCGTCCATGGCTTCGACCGGCGCATCCCGGGCTACGGCGACCGCCATCGGCTGCCCGTGGGCGTCACCGGCTGGGCCCAGGTGAACGGGTTGCGCGGCGACACGTCGATTCCCGAGCGTGCCCGCTTCGACAACTTCTACGTCGAGCACTGGTCACTGTGGTTCGACGTGAAGATCCTGGTCGCGACGGCGGTGGCGGTCGTCCGCCACTTCCTCCGGGGTGGACGTGGCGCCGAGGACTGACGCGTGCGCCGAATAACTCGGCGAGGCCGGGTCCGCGTGCTGGTGGTCGCGGCCGTGCTGCTCGCGGTGGCGTGCACGGCCGGGCGCCCCTCGGCGCCGGGGGGCGGGGGGTCCCGCGGAAGGCGCCCGTTCAGTGCCGACAGCCCGTGGAACGCCCCCATCCCCGCCGACCCGGTGCTGGACCCCGCGACCGAGCACATGGCGGGGTATCTGGCGGAGAACGGGCCAGCGGTGGCGGCGCTCAGCGAGTTCGGGGTCCCCGTCTACGCCGCGGACGCCTCGACGCCGCGGTATCAGATCGACTGCCGGGCCCCGTGGGGCGTGTGCGAGCTCGCGCGCCAGCCGGTCCCCGTGCCCCAGGGGGCCCGCCCGGCCCCCGGCTCGGACGCGGCCATGGTCGTCGTCGACTGGGCCGGACGCCGCTCGTACGAGTTCTGGGAGGCCGAGCGGCTGCCCGGGGGTGACTGGACGGCGGGCTGGGGCGGCGTCGTGGACGTCGACGGCGACGGGTACGAACCCGGCGGCACCCTGCCCACGGGCGCCGGGGTGCCCCGCCTCGCCGGCGTCGTGCGCACCTTCGAGCTCGCGCGCGGCCGCATCCCCCACGCCCTGGTGTTCTCGACCGACAACGCCTGCTGGCAGGACCACCGCTATCCGGCGACGAAGACCGACGGCACGTCCGATCGTCCCGACTGCATCCCCGAGGGCGCGCGCGTGCAGCTCGACCCGGGTGTCGACGTCGCCGCCCTCCCCGGCATCGGCCCGGCCGAGCGCATGGTCGCCGTGGCGTTGCAGCGCTACGGGGCCTACGCGATCGACAACGGCGGCGCTCCCATGGCCATCATCTTCGAGACTCCCGGAGGCGACCGTGGGACCTACGCGCGGGCCGGGCTGTCACATGACTACACGGCCCTGGCCGGCATCCCGTGGAACCGTCTGCGTGTGCTGCGCCGGTGGGACGGGGGCTGACGCCGCCGCGGGCCGCCGGCACTCACTCCCACTCGATCGTGCCGGGGGGCTTGCTGGTGATGTCGTAGGCGACCCGGTTGACGCCGGGCACCTCGTTGATGACCCGCGTCGAGATGCGCTCCAGCACCGTCCAGTCGATGCGGGCGAAGTCGGCGGTCATGGCGTCCTCGCTGGTCACCGCCCGCACGATGATCGGGTGGCCGTAGGTCCGCGCGTCGCCCTGCACCCCCACGCTGTGGATGGCCGGCAGCACGGCGAAGGCCTGCCAGATGTCCCGCTCCAGCCCGGCCCGGCGCAGCTCGTCGCGCACCACCGCGTCGGCGACCCGCAGCAGCGACAGTCGCTCGGCGGTCACCTCCCCGATGACCCGCACGGCCAGGCCGGGCCCGGGGAACGGCTGGCGCCACACCATCGCCTCGGGCAGCCCGAGCTGCCGGCCGACCTCGCGGACCTCGTCCTTGAACAGCCACCGCAGCGGCTCGACGAGCCCGAAGCTCATCGTCTCGGGCAGGCCCCCGACGTTGTGGTGGCTCTTGATGACCGCGGCGCCTCCCGTCCCCGACTCGATCACGTCGGGGTACAAGGTGCCCTGCACGAGAAAGCGCGCGTCGGGGGCGTGCTCGCGCGCCGCGTCCTCGAAGGTGCGGATGAACTCTGTCCCGATGCGCTTGCGCTTGACCTCGGGGTCGGTGACGCCGGCGAGGCGGTCCAGGAAGCGGCCCGCCGCGGGCACCGTCACGAGCTTGGACTGGAAGTGGCCGCCGAACGCCTCCTCGACCTGCTCGGCCTCGCCGGCGCGCAGCAGACCGTGGTCGACGAACACGCACGTCAGCCGGTCGCCGATGGCCTCGTTGACCAGGGCGGCGGCGACCGCGGAGTCCACGCCGCCGGACAGCCCGCACACGGCAGTGGCGTCGCCGACCCGGTCGCGGATCCGCTCGACGGCCGTCTCGATCACCGAGTGGGCGGTCCACCCGGGCCGGGCGCCGGCGTGCGCCAGGAAGGCCTCGATGACCTCGCGGCCCCGCGGGGTGTGGCTGACCTCGGGGTGGTACTGGACGCCGAACAGCGACCGGTCGGGGTCCTCGAACGCCGCGACCGGGCTGGCGTCGGTGGCGCCGACGACGCGGAAGCCCGGCGGCGCGGCCACCACCGCGTCGTTGTGGCTCATCCACACGGTCTGGGTCGCGGGCTGGCCGGCCAGCAGGACGCTGTCGGCCGTCGCCCGCAGGTCGGTGCGGCCGAACTCGCTGCCGCCGGTGCGCGCCACCTCCCCGCCGAGCAGCCCGGCCATCAGCTGCTGGCCGTAGCAGATGCCCAGGACCGGGACGCCGGCCTCGAGCAGACGCGGGTCGATGCCGGGCGCCCCGCGTTCGTGGACCGACTTGGGGCCGCCGGACAGGATCACGCCGACGGGGCGCCGCGCCAGGACCTCCTCCACCGGCGCGGAGTGGGGGACGATCTCGGAGTAGACGTTGCACTCGCGCACGCGCCGCGCGATCACCTGGGCGTACTGCGCGCCGAAGTCGAC
>JALYGZ010000060.1 GCA_030776845.1 Actinomycetota bacterium | reverse complement strand
CCCCCGGGGCCACCCGTTCCACCTGGTCCTGGTGGACGCGCCGTACACCCGGCCGCTGGCTCGGGTGTGGTCCTCGCTGACCGCGCTGCGCGACGCCGGAGGGCTCGCGCCCGAGGCCACCGTGGTGGTGGAGCGTGACCGCCGCGACCCGGCGCTCACCCGGGGACCGCCGGCCTGGCTGGCGCTGGACCACCCCCGCTCCTACGGTGACACGGTCCTGCTCGTCATGCGTCGCCCGCCGGATGGAACGGAGCCGTTGCCGTGACCGACATCGCCGTCTGCCCGGGCAGCTTCGACCCGGTGACGCTCGGCCATCTGGACGTCATCGAGCGGGTGGCCACCCGCTTCGAGCAGGTCGTCGTGGCGTGCCTGCGCAACATCGGCAAGTCGCCCCTGCTGGAGCCGGAGGAGCGCATCGACCTGCTGCGCGCCACGACCGGGCACCTGGCCAACGTGCGGATCGAGGCCTTCGACGGCCTGCTGGTCGACTTCTGCCGGGCGCACGGCGCGACCACGATCGTCAAGGGCCTGCGCGCGGCGAGCGACTTCGAGAACGAGCTGAAGATGGCGCAGATGAACGCGGCGCTGGGGGACGTCGAGACGCTCTTCATGGCCACGAACCCCCGCTACTCCTACCTGTCCTCCTCGCTGGTGAAGGAGGTGGCGCGCTTCCACGGCGACATCGGCGCGTTCGTGCCCCAAGTGGTGTCCCGACGCCTGCGCGAGCGTGGCGACCATGGCTCGTAGAGTGAGCAGATCGCCGCGACCCGCCACCGCCGTGAAAAGGACGACCCGTGGACGTCGAGGAGTACATCGCCCGGCTGGAGCAGCTGCTCGAGGAGGCCCGGCCCGTACCGCTGTCGTCGACCGTCATGGTCCACCGCGAGGAGATGGTCCGGCTCCTCGGCAAGCTGCGTGAGGTGCTGCCGGTGCAGCTGCGGCAGTCGCGCTGGGTGCTGCGCGAGCGTGACGAGCTGCTCGCGCAGGCCGCCCGGGAGTCCGAGCGGCTGATCGCCGACGCCCGCGCCGAGCAGGGCCGGCTGATCGACGAGGCGGAGGTCGCGCGCAGCGCCCGCCGCGAGGCCGACCGGGTCCTGGCCCAGGCCCGCGAGCAGGCCCGTGCTCTGCGCTCCGAGGCCGAGGAGGACGTGGACGCCAAGCTCACCAACCTCGAGGGACTGCTGCAGCGCATGCTGACGCTCGTCGAGGTGGGCCGCCAGGAGCTGGGAGAGCCCGGGGGCGAGATCGCCATTCCCGAGGCCGGGCCCTCCGGCGAGCCGAAGCAACTGTTCGACCACGAGGCGGGTGTCCGCCGCCTGCCCCTCGACCGGGGCTGACCCCGGCGGCAGCCGCCGCCCGTCCGGGGCGTGTTAGCCTGGCCGGTGGCCCGCGGGACCACGTCCGCGCCGCCGGGCAGCGGTCGCCCGCCTGAGCCACCCGCGCGAGCCACCCGCACCGGACCATGGGCACTGGACCGACGATGAGCAGCCCCCGAAGCGACAGCCGGCTGAACGTCGCCGACCTGCTGGACCGTCCCGGCGCGTTCCGTCGTGTCGACGTCGAGCTGGCGGTCCCCGACGACCTCGACCTCGCGTTGGCCGAGCTGCCCGGGCACGCCCGGCTGGTCGGCATCATCGAGAGCGTAGTGGGAGGGCTGCTCGTCCGCGGCACCCTGCGCGCTCCGCTGCTGCTGCGCTGTGCCCGCTGCCTGGCGCCCGTGGAGTCCGACGCGACGAGCGAGGTCGTCGAGCTGTACGCCGACCCGGGCCGGGCCGCCGCCGCCGAGGTGGAGCCGGGCTACGTGATCCGCGACGCGCTGCTGGACCTGGGGGTGCTGCTGCGCGACGCGCTCGTCCCCGCCGTGCCGTACCGGCCGCTGTGCCACGCGGACTGCCTCGGGCTGTGCGCGACCTGCGGGGTGGACCGCAACGAGGCCAGCTGCGCCTGCGTGAGCATCCGGGTGGATCCCCGCTGGGACGCGCTGCGCGGCCTGCGACTTTCCGGCGAGGCGGAGTAGACGAGGAGCGACGAGTGGCTGTACCCAAGCGCAAGAGCTCGCGGTCGCGCACCCGCCGCCGGCGAGCCCACTGGAGGCGGGCGGTCCCGCCGCCGCGGGCCGACTGCGCTCGCTGCCACTCGGCGGTGCGACCCCACACCGTGTGCGGCACGTGTGGCCACTACGCCGGCCGGCAGGTCATCGAGCTGCCGGAGTAGGCGCCCGGTGAGCCGGCCCGCAGGCGCATGAGCTCGCCGCGCGTCGCGCTCGACGCGATGGGCGGTGACCACGCTCCGGACACCGCCGTGGACGGGGCCCTGCTGGCGCGCGAGGAGCACGGCGTCGATGTGGTCCTGGTCGGCCCCGGTGACCAGCTGGCCCGGGCCATGTC
>JALYGZ010000059.1 GCA_030776845.1 Actinomycetota bacterium | reverse complement strand
GTGTGTCGACTGGCTCACGGTATGCGTGAGTCAGTCGACACACTCCGGGTGGGTCAGGGGGTGGTCACCAGGGTGGAGACCTCGGCCAGGGCCGCGAAGACGGTCGGGTAGACGCCGGCGACCAGGGCGGTGACCGCCAGTCCGCCGATGGCGGCGCTCAGTGCGAACCCCGGCCGGATCGTCCCGGTGACGGCGGGCTCGTCCATCCACAGGGTGCGGGCCACGTGCAGGTAGTAGAACATCGCCACCACGGAGTTGGCGACCATGACCGCGGCCAGGGTGTAGGCGAAGGCCGTCCCCGCGGTCGCGGCGGCCAGGAAGATGAACGCCTTGGCCCACAGCCCCACCAGCGGGGGCACCCCGCCGAGAGACAGCAGGAACAGCGTCAGCGCGACCGCCAGGGCCGGGGCCCGCTGGCCCAGGCCGGCGTAGTCGGTCACCAGCCGCCCCGGGTGGCGGCGGGCGACGGCGACGACGCAGGCGAACGCGCCGATGTTCATGACCCCGTAGGCCATCAGGTACACGAGCACGGCCGAGAAGGCTTGGCCGTTGACCACCGGGTCGCCGGGGACGGCCAGCCCGAACGGCAACAGCATGTAGCCGGCGTGGGCGACCGACGAGTACGCCAGCAGCCGGACGATGTTGCGCTGCTGCAGCGCCACGAGGTTGCCCAGCGTCATGGTCAGGACGGCGACGACGCCCAGGATCGGCGCCCACACGTCGGCCAGGGGGCCGAAGGCGACGAAGCTGACCTGAAGGAGCCCGGCGAACCCGGCGGCCTTGGACGCGACCGACAGGAAGGCCGTCACCGGGATCGGCGCCCCCTCGTAGGTGTCGGGCGCCCAGAAGTGGAAGGGAACCGCCGACACCTTGAAGCCGAAGCCGACGATGACGAACAGGACGCTGGCCGACAGCAGCGGCGTGGGCTCGATGGTCTCCAGCCGCTCGGCGACGCCGAGCAGCTCGGTGGTGCCGGTGAACCCGTACACGATGGACAGCCCGAACACGAGCACGGCGACCGACAGGACCCCGAACAGGAAGAACTTCAAGGCCCCCTCGTTGCTGCGCAGGTCGAACTTGCGCAGGCCGGCCATGACGAATCCGGGGACGCTGACCAGCTCCAGGGCGATGAAGATCATCACCAGGTCGCGCGCGCTGGGCATCAGCAGCATGCCGCAGAACGACGACAGCAGCAGGAAGTAGTACTCGCCCTGGTAGGTGCGGATCTCGCTGAAGTAGCGGTAGCTGGTGAACAGCACGAAGGCGGCGGCGACCAGGAAGAAGCCCTTGAACAGCAGCGCGTAGCTGTCGACGACGAACATTGCGCCGAAGGAGGAGCGGTCTTTTCCGTCGACGGCCAGGGCGACCACCCAGGCCAGCGCGGCCACCACACCCACGAAGGCCAGCGGGTTGACGAGCCGCTTGCGCGGACCGGTCAGCGCCAGCTCGACGAACAACACCAGCAGCGTCGTGCCGAGCAGGGTCAGCTCGGGGGCGAGCGCGAACAGGTCGACTTCGGGAACCGCCGGCACGCCCGTCCCCCTACACGCCGAGCGCCGCCAGCCAGGCGGTCACGTCGGGGTCGGTGATGCCGAACACCAGCACCGGCACGAGGCCGAGCACCAGGATCATCACCAGCAGCGGCGCCCACGTGCCCAGCTCGATCGGCGAGATGTCCGCCAGGCCCGCGCTGCGCCAGCGCTCCGGCGCGGCCCCCAGGCTGACGCGCTGCAGCATCCACAGAAAGTACCCCGCCGTGAGGACCGTGCCGACGGCGCCGAGCACCATCAGCACCCTGAACAGCGGCAGGTAGCCGGCCTCGACGAGCCCCGGGGCGGGGTTGAACGCCGCGTACAGGGCGATGACCTCGCCCCAGAAGCCCGCCAGGCCCGGAAGGCCCAGGCTCGCGATCGCACAGAAGGTGAGCACCGCGCCCATCCGCGGCATGGTCTGCAGCAGGCCACCGCCGATGTCGGCGATCGTGCGGGTGTGGTAGCGCTCGTGGAGGCTGCCCGCCAGGAAGAACAGCATCCCGGTGATGACGCCGTGGGCGACCATGCCGAAGATGGCGGCGTTGATGCCCGTCGGCGTCAGCGTCGCGATGCCGAGCATCACGAAGCCCATGTGGCCCACCGAGCTGAAGGCGATGAGCCGCTTCAGGTCGGTCTGGGCCATGCAGCACAGCGCGCCGTAGAGGATGGCCACGACCGCCAGCACCCCCACGAGGGGCGCGAAGGCCAGGGCCCCCTCGGGCAGGATCGGCAGCGCGATGCGCACGAACCCGTAGGTGCCCATCTTCAGCAGGATCCCCGCCAGCAGGACCGAGCCGACCGTGGGCGCCTCGGTGTGCGCGTCGGGCAGCCACGTGTGGAACGGCCACATCGGCACCTTGATCGCAAAGCCGAGGAACATGCCGAGGAAGGCCAGGACCTGGAAGCCGCGCGGGAACGCGCCGGTGGCGCCCGCGCCGGACAGCTCGACGATGTCGAAGGTGCCGAGCCCGCTCTGGAAGTACACCGCGAGGAAGGCCACGAGCATGAACACGCTGCCGAACAGCGTGTAGAGGAAGAACTTCACCGCCGCGTACTCGCGCCGGGGCCCGCCCCACACCCCGATCATGAAGTACATGGGCACGAGCACGAGCTCCCAGAAGACGAAAAAGAGCATGAGGTCGAAGGCGATGAACGTGCCCGCCATGCCGGTCTGCAGCAACAGCATGAGCGCGAGGAAAGCCTTGGGCCGGCCCGGCTCCTCTAGGTGGTGGAACACGTAGACCGAGCACAGGAAGGTGAGCAGGTAGCTCAGCACGAACAGCGGCAGCGAGATGCCGTCGATGGCGACGTGGTAGTTCGCGCCGATCACGGGAATCCACGGGACGTCGAGCTCGTACTGCAGGCCGCGCAGGCCCCAGTCGTAGCCGGCCAGGATCCCCAGCGAGAGCACGAACCCGGCGGCCGACACGACCAGGGCGATGGGCTTGGCGCTCTCCTCGCTGGACTTGGGCACAAGCGCGATCAGGGCGGCGCCGACCAGCGGCAGGAAGACCGTGATCGTCAGCGCGGAGCTGTCCCACATCGTGCTGTCGTCCCCTTCGGACTCAGGCGGCGGCGAACGCGATCGCCAGCACCACCACGCCCACGAACATCGCCCCCGCGTACAGCTGCACGTTGCCGCTCTGCGCGAACTTCAACAGCCCGCCGGACCAGTTGGTGGACACGCCCAGGCCGTTGACGGCGCCGTCGATGGCCCTCTGGTCACCGTAGTCATAGGTCACCCGGCCGAGCCGGGCGGTGCCCGCGCCGGTGCGCCTGACGGAGTCGTCGATGACGTGCTGGTCCAGCCAGTACAGGCCGGCGGCGACCCGGTCGCGCAGTGGACGGACGATGACGTCGTTGTACAGCAGGTCCAGGTAGTACTTGTTGACCAGCACCCGCGAGATCAGGCCGAGTTCCAGCATGGGCTCGTGCGCCGGCGCCCGGCGGTACAGCGCCCGGCCGGCCAGGATGCCCCCGACGGCGAGCAGCGTCGCCGCCACCGCGAGCAGGAGGTTGAACTCGGCCGGGTGACCCTCGAAGTACTCCACGTCGAACATCGTCCAGGCGGCGAAGCCGTAGGGGTGGGCGAAGTCGAACGGCAGGTTGACCAGCCCGGCCAGCGCCGCGGGCACGGCCAGGATGACGAGCGGCGCCGTCATCACCGGGGGGCTCTCGTGCGGGTGCGCCTCGCCGCGGTAGTCCCCGGTGAACACCAGGTACAGCACCCGCGTCATGTAGAAGGCGGTGACCAGGCCGCCGAGGGTGCCGAGGGCGGCCACCAGCGTGCCGGTGTAGCCGCCGGCGCCCAGCGCCCCGGCCAGCACCTCGTCCTTCGACCAGAAGCCGGCCAGAGGCGGCAGCGCCGCCAGCGCCAGGGCGCCGACGACGAACGTCCAGAAGGTGGTTGGCATGACCCGGCGCAGACCGCCCATGTCGCTCATGTTGTTCGAGTGGGCGGCGTGGATCACCGAGCCGGCGCCGAGGAACAGCAGGGCCTTGAAGAACCCGTGGGTGAACAGGTGGAAGACGCCCGCGGTGTAGCTGAACGCTAAGGCCGCGACCATGTAGCCCAGCTGGCTGATCGTGGAGTAGGCCAGCACCCGCTTGACGTCGTCCTGCACCAGCGCGAGCAGGCCCGCCATGAACAGGGTGACCGCTCCCACCACGGCGATGACGGCCATCGCCGCCGGCGACTCGGAGAACACGGGGTACAGCCGGGCGATGAGGAACACGCCCGCGGTCACCATCGTCGCGGCGTGGATGAGCGCGCTGACCGGCGTGGGGCCGGCCATCGCGTCGGGCAGCCACGTGTGCAGTGGGAACTGGGCGGACTTGCCGACGCAGCCCACGAACAGGGCCAGCAGCGCGAACGTGAGCAGCCCCGGCCGGTAGTCGCCGATCTCCACCGCCTCGATGATCTCGCCGATGTTGAACGTGGCGAACGACACGCCCAGCGTGACGACGCCGACCATGAGCCCGACGTCGCCGAGCTTGGTGGTGATGAACGCCTTGATGGCGGCGTCCTGATTGGCCTTGTTCTCCCACCAGAAGCCGATCAGCAGGTACGAGCAGACCCCCACCAGCTCCCAGCCGACCAGCAGCATGAGCAGGTTGTTGGCGATGACCAGCAGCAGCATCGACGCGGTGAACAGGCTGAGCACGCCGAAGTAGTAGGTGTAGCGGGGGTCGCCGTGCATGTAGCCGGTCGAGTACACGTGCACCGCGAGGCTCACGAAGGTGACCAGCAGGAACATCATCGTGGCCAGGCCGTCGACCCGGATGCCCGCCTCGACGACGAGGTCGCCGGCGCGGGCCAGCAGCGCCGATCGCTCCACCAGGAACGCGGCGGCGTGGCCCTCCCCGTGGGCGGCCGCGGCGCCGACGTTCACACCGAAGACCTGGACGGCCACCGCCAGCGACAGCAGGAACGCGACCGCCAGGCCCAGGATGCCGATCTCGGCGCCCTGCTTGGGCAGGCGCCTGCCGACGGCGAAGATCGCGGCGGCGGACACGGCCGGCAGCGCCGGGATGAGCCAGGCGGCCTCGGCCATCTAGTACTTCATCAGGTCAGCGTCGTCGACGTTGACGGAGGCGCGGTTGCGGTACAGCAGCAGGATGATGGCCAGGCCCACCCCGACCTCGGCCGCGCCCAGGGCGATGACGAACAGCGCGAAGGCCTGCCCGGCCAGCTGCGGGTCCCCGACGATCTGGCTGAAGACGACGAGGTTGATCGTCGTGCTGCCGAGCATCAGCTCGACGCTCATCAGCACGAGCACGGCGTTGCGCCGCGACAGCACCCCGTACACGCCGACGCTGAACAGCAGCGCGGCGAACACGAGAGGGAACGCGATGGTCACGCGCCGACCTCCTCGCTGGGCACGGTGACGCCCGGCGTGGCGCTGGCATCCGACGGCTGCGGGGCCGGCCGCTCGGTGGCCAGGTCCGTGTCGGGCTGCGGCTCGGGGCCCTCCCCCTCCTCGCGGCGGGCCAGGACGATGGCCCCGATCAGCGCGACGGTGAGCAGGAACCCGAGCACCATGAGCGGGAAGGCCCATTGCGTGTACAGGACGGCGCCCAGGTCACCGGCGGTGACCTGGGTGGGGCGGAACGTCGTCGCCCCGAACGTGCCCACCACCAGGGTCGCCAGCGTGGCGAACAGGGCGACGCTGACGGCGACCGCCAGACCACGCTGCTCGTTGGACTGCGCCACCGGCCCGATCGGCGCCCGGGTGAGCATGAGCCCGAACAGGATCAGTACGACCACCGCGCCGACGTAGATCAGCACCTGGGTCCAGGC
This sequence comes from Actinomycetota bacterium, assembly GCA_030776845.1. Taxonomy (GTDB): domain Bacteria; phylum Actinomycetota; class Nitriliruptoria; order Euzebyales; family Egibacteraceae; genus JAHWKQ01. Next base: position 3,301 of record JALYGZ010000059.1, on the reverse strand, counting down.
CAGGAACTCGGCGCCGACCACCAGGAAGGTGCCCGCGATCGACAGCAGCGCGACGACCAGGAACAGGGCCGCGTGGACCACGTTGCGCGCCGTCACCACCAGCAGGGCCGCGGCGCCCCCGACGACGGCGACGCACAGCATCACGAGGTCCTGGACGATCACGACCCCGCCCTCTCCTTTGAATCCCCGCCCTCCGGCGGGCTCTGCGAGCCCGCCCTCTCCCGGCGGATGCGGGCCTTCTCGCGGCGGACGTAGGCCGCCTTGGCCTTCGCGCGCGCCACCCGCTCGCTGGTCCCCTCGGCGACGAGCCGGTCGAACAGCTCCTGGTCGACCTGCGCCTCGACGTGGATCTCCGGCTCGGCCGCCGGCGCCTGGGCGGCCCCGGTCCCGCCGGCCGCGGGCGCCGTGGCCGTGTCCGTGTCCGTGGGCGCGGCGACGGCCACCGCCTGTTGCTCGGCGGCCCGGCGCGCGGCCTCCTGCCCGTCCTCGACCTCCTTGGGCGGGGCGGCGCCGACCTCAAGCTCGGGCGGAGGCGGCACCGTCTCCATCCACTCCCGCAGCTTCTCCTTCTCGTGCGTGAGCTCGCGGATGGAGTACGTCGAGTACTCGAACTCCGGCGACCAGAACAGCGCGTCGAAGGGGCAGACCTCGATGCAGATGCCGCAGTACATGCACAGGGCGAAGTCGATGGCGAAGCGGTCGAGCACGTTGCGGGTGCGGGCCCTGGCGCCCTCCTCCTTGGGCGGCACCACGTCCTTGTGGCTGTCGATGTAGATGCACCAGTCCGGGCACTCGCGCGAGCACAGCATGCAGACGGTGCAGTTCTCCTCCATCAGCGCGATGACGCCGCGCGTGCGCGGCGGCAGGTCGGGCTTGACGTGCGGGTACTGCGCCGTCGTGGCGGGCTTGAGCATCGTCTTGAGGGTGACGCCCAGCCCCTTGAGCAGGCCGATCCTGGGCATGCCGGTCATCCGTACACCTTGGCCAAAGCCACGCCGACGATGTTCAGCAGCGCCAGGGGAATCAGGAACAGCCACGACATCCGCTGCAGCTGGTCCTCGCGCAGCCGCGGAAAGGTGGCGCGGAACCAGATCATCACGAACGTCAGCGTGACGATCTTGCCGAACGACACCCCGAAGCCGAGCAGGACGCCCAGCGGCCCCTCGGGCAGCGGCACCCCCGGCCAGACGTACCAACCGCCCAGGAACAGCACGGTGGCCAGCGCCGAGAGCACCACCATGCCGGCGTACTCGGCGAGCATGAAGAAGGCGTAGCGCAGGCCCGTGTACTCGGTCATGTGCCCGAAGATGATCTCCGAGTCGGCGATCGGCATGTCGAACGGCGGGCGCGACAGCTCGGCCAGCGCCGCCACGAAGAACAGGGCCAGGCCGACCGCCTGGGGCACCGCGTAGGGCACCGGCACCGCGCCCAGCAGCGTGAACGACTGCTGCGCCTCGACGATGCCGACCAGCGACAGGGTCTGGGCCTGCAGCACCACCCCGGCGGCGCCCAGCACGAGCGGCAGCTCATAGGCGATGAGCTGGGCGGCGGCGCGGATGCCGCCCATCAGCGAGTACTTGTTCGCACTCGCCCAGGCAGCCATCAGCACGCCGATCACCCCGACCGAGCTCACCGCCAGCGCGAAGAAGATGCCGGCGTCGAGGTCCTCGGCCCACAGCCCCGGCCCCAGCGGCACGACCGCCAGGACCACCAGGGCGGGCACCAGCGCCACCCCGGGCGCGAGCGAGAACACCCAGCGGTCGGCCGCGGCCGGGATCACGTCCTCCTTCTGCAGGAACTTCACCCCGTCCGCGGGCAGCTGGCCGATCCCGTGGAACCGCCCGGCCTCCATCGGACCGAGCCTGGACTGCATGTGCGCGAGGCCCTTGTGCTCGATGTAGCCGACCACCAGCGGCGCCGTGAGGAAGAAGCCCAGCAGCAGCAGCACCTTGAGCAGCAGCGCCAACCAGACGTTGTCGAGGGCGAGGATCGAGTCCATCAGCGGTCGATGTCACCGACGACGAAGAAGACGCTGCCGAGGATGGCGATCATGTCGCTCAGCAGCGCCCCCTCCAGCAGGTAGGGCAGCATCTGGATGTTGCTGAACGACGGCGTGCGCATCTTCAGCCGCCAGGGGTTCTTCTTCCCGTCGCTGACCAGGTAGTAGCCGCCCAGGCCCAGCGGGTTCTCCGTGCGCACGTAGATGGCGCCCTCGGGGGCCTTCACGACCTTGGGCAGCTTGACGTTGACTGGGCCCGCCGGCAGCCGGTCGGTGACCTCGTCGATGATGTCGCAGCTGGCCTCGATGCGGGCCAGCAGGACCATGAACCGGTCGTAGCTGTCCCCGTGGGCGCCGACCGGGACGCGGACCTCGAGCTCGCCGTACTTGTCGTAGGGCTCGGTGACGCGGGCGTCCTCGGCCACGCCCGTGGACTGCAGGGTGGGCCCGGAGACGCCGAAGTCCAGCGCGACGTCCGGCGGCAGGACGCCGACCCCGCGGGTGCGGGCGACGAAGATCTCGTTGCCCTGCAGCAGCTCGCGGTACTCGCCGACGCGGACCCGGACCGTCTTCGTCAGCTGCGCGCCGGCGGCCAGGAAGCCGCGCGGCAGGTCGTCCTTGAGCCCGCCGACCCGCGCGAAGGTGAAGTGCAGGCGCCCGCCGGTGGCCGACTCCATCAGGTGCTGGATGTCCTCGCGCTCCCGGAAGGCGAAGAACACCGGGGTGATGGCCCCCAGCTCCAGCCCGAAGGAGCCGACGAACATCAGGTGGTTGAGGATCCGGTTCCACTCGGACATCAGCACGCGGATCCACTGGGCCCGCTCGGGCACCTCCAGCTCCAGCATGCGCTCGACCGCGAGCGCGACGCCCACCTCGTTGCAGAACGCCGACAGCCAGTCGTGGCGGTTGACCAACGCCATGATCTGGCGGTAGTCGCGGGCCTCGGCGAGCTTCTCGAACCCCCGGTGCATGTAGCCGATGACCGGCTGGGCGCGCTGGATGCGCTCGCCGTCGAGGTCGACGACCACCCGCAGCACGCCGTGCGTGGCCGGATGCTGCGGGCCGATGTTGAGGTTCATGTCCTGGGTCTGCAGCTCGTGCTCGCTGCGGACCTCCACGAGCATGCTCTCGCCGGGCGGGCCCGGCAGGACCCCCGCGCCCCGGTCCGGGGTCATGGTGGACGCCCGGGACGGGCCCGCGACCGTCTCAGCCACGCTCGTCCTCGCCGCCCTCGGCGTCGCGGGCGTCGGGGTCGGGCTCGCCCGCCGACGTGGGCGGGGACGGCCGGCCCCCCCGCAGGCC
>JALYGZ010000058.1 GCA_030776845.1 Actinomycetota bacterium | reverse complement strand
CCCACGAGCAGCACGCCCGAGGCTGGCAGGTCGCCGGCGCCCAGCAGCAGCGTCTGCCCGATGTCGCCGCGGAACTGCGGCGTCACCGGCAGGTCGTCCAGCCCCACGGCGTGCAGCACGGCGGCCGTCCCCGGGCCTTCGATGCCGCCCTTGAACACGGGCAGGACGAGCAGGTCGGCGGCGACCCGTCGCGCGTCGTCGGCGCCGGCGGCGATCGTCAGCACGTCGTCACTGGCAGGCCGTCGGGCCCCGGGGGCCCCTCGAGCGCGGCGCGTGCGCGGACCGCCGGGTGGGTCGGGCCGATCTCCCGCCAGTCGCACCGTCCCTGGCACCGGCGCAGGCACGCGTCGGGGACGCGCACGTCGCCGTCGAACGGCAGCAGCTGGCCACAACCGGCGCAGCGGTACGTCGTTGCGGGTACGACCATGGCCCGCGCATGCTAGCCGCCGGCCGGGAACCGGCCGATCGCGCCGGCTACTCCAGGATGCGCTTGGCGACCGGCTCGCCGTCGCGCATCTCGTAGACGATCGGTACGCCGGTGGGGATCTCCAGGCCGGTGACGGCGTCGTCGTCGAGCCCGTCGAGCTGCTTGACGATGGCCCGAAGCGAATTGCCGTGCGCGCTGACCAGCACCACGTTGTCGCTGTGCAGCAGCGGCTGGATGTGCTCGCGGAAGTAGGGAAGGGCCCGGTCGGTGGTGTCCTTGAGGCTCTCGCCGCCCGGCGGGGCGGTGGCGAAGCTGCGCCGCCAGATGTGCACCTGCTCCTCGCCGAACTTCTGTCGCGCCTCGTCCTTGTTGCGCCCCGTGAGGAAGCCGTAGAAGCGCTCGTTGAGCTCCCAGGCCTGCTCCTGGGGCAGGTCGCCCTGCCCGAGCGCGTCCAGGACGATCTGGCCGGTCTCGATGCCCCGCTCGAGCGTGGAGGTGAACGCGTGGTCGACCCGCACGCCCTCGTCGGCCAGACGCTCGCCGCCCTTCTTGGCCTCCTCCCGCCCGCGGTCCGACAGCGGCGAGTCCACCCAGCCCGTGAAGCGGTTCTCGGCGTTCCATACCGACTCGCCGTGGCGGACGAGGATGAGCGTGCTCATTGGGGCCCTCCCATGCGGACCGGCACCCGACCACCCCCGACCGTACCCCGCCCGGTCCGCCCGGACGCCGCCGCAGACTAGGCTTCGGCGTGCATGGACCAGCCGCCGCCGTTCGCGCCCCAGGCCGTCGTATTCGACCTCGACGGCGTCCTCGTGGACACCGAGCAGCTGTGGGGACGGGCCGAGCGGCGCCTGGTCGAGAGCTTCGGGGTGGCCTGGGACCCCGCCCTGCGCCCGCGGCTGCTCGGCCGGGGCCCCGCCGACGCCGCCCTCGTCCTGGCCGAGCACGTCGGCCTGCCCGACCGTGCCGACCTGGTCGAGGCCCGGCTGCAGGAGGCGGCCGTCGGGGAGTTCCGCAGCCGGCTGGAGCCCAGGCCGGGTGCCCGCCCCCTGGTCACCGCGCTGGTCTCCCACATGCCGCTGGCCGTGGCAACCAACTCCCGGCGGGCCCTGGCCGAGCTGTCCCTGGGCGTCGCCGGGTTCGCCGACTGCTTCGCCGCCGTGGTCAGCGCGGACGAGGTGGACGATCCCAAGCCCGCCGCCGGGCCGTACGCGGCCGCGTGCCGACGGCTGGGCGTCGAGCCAGGCCGGACAGTCGCGATCGAGGACTCACCGGTCGGCGTGGCGTCGGCCAAGACCGCCGGGCTGTGGGTCGTCGGCTGCCCGTCGCTGCCCGGCGAGGACATGGGCGCCGCCGACGCCCTGGTCCGGCGACTGGACGACATCGACCCTGCCCGGCTCGCGGCGGGACGCTGACGACGATGGCGGGCGGGGCGCAGGCGACACGGGTTCGGGCCGGCGATCGGTCGGTGCGCGTCTCCCACCCGGACAAGGTGATCTTCCCCGAGCGCGGCTGGACCAAGATGGACCTCGTCGAGCACTACCTGGTCTGCGGCGAGGGGGCCCTGCGCGGCGTCTACGGCCGGCCGACTGTGCTCAAGCGGTGGAACCACGGCGTCGCCGGGGAGCCGTTCTTCCAGAAGCGCGCGCCCCGCGAGGACGAGCGCGAGTACGCCACCATCCGCTTCCCCTCGGGGCGCACCGCCGACCTGCTGGTGCCGCGCCACGTCGCCGATGTGGTCTGGATGGCCCAGCTCAACTGCCTCGACCTGAACCCGTGGCCGGTCCGCGCCGAGCACACCGACCTCCCCGACGAGCTGCGCGTCGACCTCGACCCGGTCGCCGGTGTCGCGTTCGAAGAGGTCCGGGGCGTGGCCCTGGAGACACGGGCCGTGCTGGCCGAGCACGGCCTGGTGGGCTGGCCGAAGACCTCGGGCTCGCGGGGCATGCACGTCAATGTGCGCATCACGCCGTCGTGGTCGTTCACCGAGGTCCGCCGCGCGGCCCTGGCGCTGGCCCGGGAGGTGGAGCGGCGCCTGCCGGGCCGGGCGACCAGCGCCTGGTGGAAGGAGGAGCGCACCGGCGTGTTCCTCGACTACAACCAGAACGCCCGTGACCGCACCGTGGCCAGCGCCTACAGCGTCCGCCAGACGGGCCTGGTGTCGGCGCCGCTGCGCTGGGAAGAGGTCGCCGACGTCGACCCCCGCGACTTCCGGATGGACACGTTCGCGTCATGCAGGTACGCGGCCGTCGGCGACCTCACCGAGGGCATCGACGAGGCGGCCGGCGACCTCGGGGGGCTGTTGGACCTGGCGCGGCGCGACGAGGAGGGGGGGCTGGGCGACGCGCCCTGGCCGCCGCACTTCGCCAAGCAGGAGGGCGAGCCGCGGCGGGTGCAGCCGTCCCGGCGCCGACCCGTCGACTGAAGCCTGCCGTCGGCATCCCGACGGGAGTGTTCACTCGACGCCGGTGACGACCACCTCGGCGAACGACGGGCCCTCGGGGCGCTCGAGCTGGTCCATGGTGCACTGGCGCGGGTCCTTGTCCGGCCGCCAGCGCAGGAAGCGGGTGGCGTGGCGGAAGCGCGGCCCCGTCAGCTGGTCGTAGCTGACCTCGCACACCAGCGACGGCTCGACGGGGGACCACGACAGGTCCTTGCCGCCCGTCCAGCGACTGGGCTCGCCCGGGCGCCGGGCGTGCTCGCCGAAGCCCTCCGGGCGCTCCAGCGGCCGCAGCAGCTCCAGCAGCGCGACCCGGTCGGCGTCGCCGAAGCCCGAGCAGTGCCCGACGAAGTGCAGCTCGCCGGCCTCGTCGTGCAGCCCCAGCAGCAGGGAGCCCACGCGGTCGCCCTCCTTGTGCAGCCGGTAGCCGCCGACGACGGTGTCGACGGTGCGCCGGTGCTTGACCTTGGCCATGGCCCTGCGCCCCGGCTCGTAGCGCCCATCGAGGCGCTTGGCGACGATCCCGTCGCAGCCGGCGGACTCGAAGTCGGTAAACCACAGGCCGGCCTCGGCGACCTCGGTCGTCGCCGGGGTCAGCCGCCACGGGTCCCCCAGCCCGCCCACCAGCCCGGTCAGCAGCTCACGTCGCCGGGCGTACGGCTCGGGGGTGAGGTCGCGGCCGTCGAGGGCGAGCAGGTCGAAGGCGACGAGCTCGGCCGGGGTGCGGGCGGACAGCAGGTCGATGCGGCTCTGCGCCGGGTGGATACGGTCCTGCAGCCGGTCGAAGCTCGTGGCCCCGTCGACGACGACGACCACCTCGCCGTCGACGACCGCGCCGGTGGGCAGGGCGTCCAGCGCCGGGCCGAGCTCGGGGAAGTAGCGCAGCAGCGGCCGCCGGTTGCGGCTGTCCAGCCGCCGGGCGGGCCGCGACCAGGCCACCGCGCGGAAGCCGTCCCACTTCGGCTCGTAGGACCAGCCGGGCGGCTCGGGAAGCGTGTCCCGCACCCGCGCCTCCATCGGAGTCACCGGCGGCGGGAACGGGAACACGGCCGCCGCGTCGGTCACGAGGCTCACAGCTCCCGCAGGTCGACCACGGCGCCGTTGGCGACGTCGCGGTCCAGCACCGACCAGATGCCCCGGGCGGCGTCCGCCGGGTCGACGAGCCGGCCCGACGCGTGCAGGTCGATGAACTTGTCCAGCCTGGGGAAGTCGCGCCGGTCGACGTCCTCGCGCACGGTCCGCTGCATGCCCGTGTCCGTCACGCCGGGCGCCACCGCCACGACCCGGCAGTTGCCGTCCCGGCTGGCCTGCTCGGCGCCGGCGGTGCGCACCCACATGTCCACCGCCGCCTTGCCGGCGCAGTAGGCGGTCCAGCCCTCGTAGATGCTCGACGCCGCCCCCGAGGTGAGCATCATCAGGTCCGCGCGCGCGTCCAGCGGCGCGACCGCCCGCAGGAAGGCGTGGCCCAGGGCGGCCGGCGCCGCCGCGTTGAGCAGGACGTTGCGCCGGTAGGCGTCCGAGTCGACCTCGCCGGCGTAGCCGACCGGGGTGATCACGCCCGCGTTGTGCACGAAGACGACGCGATCGCCGCCGAAGGCGCCCGCCACGGCCACGAAGTGTTCCTCGACGGCCGCCCAGGCGGCCGGGTCGGCCAGGTCGGCGGGCAGGTGCTCGACGCCGGGGGCACGACCCGAGCGCGAGATGTCGATCACCCGGGCCCCGTCGAAGGGCAGGGTCTCGACCAGCGCCCGGCCGATCCCCGACGACGCACCGGAGATCCACACGAGCGGGCCGTCGTGGGCGCCGGCGGCGGGGGGATCCGTCGGTGACTGGCTCGCCATGGTCCGTATCGTAGGGGGCGACCCGCGGACCGCCCGACGATCGGTCTGGTGCCGTGCACGGCGAGCGTCTCCTGCTCGACACGTCGAGCCTGATGTACCGGGCCTTCTTCGCGCTGCCGGCGTCCATCACCGGCACCGACGGCCGGCCGGTCAACGCCGTGCGTGGGTATCTGGACATGTGCGCCCATGTGGTGGCGCAGCGGCGGCCGCGCCGGATCGTGCACGTCCTGGACGACGACTGGCGCCCCGCGGAGCGGGTCGCGGCCTACCCCGGCTACAAGGCCGCGCGCCCCGCCGACCCGGAGGGCCTCCCGGAGCAGTTCGTCCTGCTCGACGACGTGCTCGCGGCTGTCGGGCAGCCCCGGGCGTGGGCGCCGGGATGGGAGGCCGACGACGCGATCGCGGCCCTGTGCGCCCGTGCGGGCGTCGACGACCGGCTGGCCGTCGTCACCGGCGACCGCGACCTGTTGCAGCTCGTCCGTGACGACGGCCCGCGCGTGCACCTGTTGTTCACCGTGCGTGGGGTCTCGCAGCTGACCGAGTTCGACGAGGCCGCGGTCCGGGCCCGCTACGGGGTGCCCGCGTCGCGCTACGCCGACTTCGCCACGCTGCGCGGCGACCCCTCCGACGGCCTGCCCGGGGTTCCCGGGGTGGGGGAGAAGACGGCGCGGTCGCTGGTCGCCTCGCACGGGTCGATCCCAGCGCTGCTGGACGACCTGGAGATGCTGCCCCCCCGGCTGCGCGAGCGCCTGGGCGCCGCCGGGGACTACCTGGCCGCGATGCGCGCGGTCGTGCCGGTGCGCGCCGACGTCGACGTCCGGGTCGACGAGGGCCGCTCCGACGAGGCCCGCCTGGCCCAGCTGGCCGACGCGCACCGCATCGACAAGCCGTTGGACCGCCTGCGCCGGGCGGCGTCCGCGATGCAGGGGCGACGGCCCGAGGGGGACCGGGCGAGGGCGCCATGAGGCTGCAGGAGCTGGAGATGGTCTGCACCGACGCCGCCTGCGACCTGGTCCGCCGGGAGTCCCGGCCGCTGCCGGCCGCGGTCGTGCTGCCGCTGCCCGAGGCCACCCGGGTCACGACCTTCCCGGACTTCCCCGACGACGACGGGGCCCGGCACGACCTGCTGCGGCGGTTCGCCGAGGACGTCGCCCGGCCCGCCAACGCGCCGTGCTTCGGCTTCGTGGCCGAGGGGTCCGCCGCGTCCGAGGAGGGGCCCGTCGACGTGGTCGTCGTGGCCTTCGGGGCCCGGGGCCACGCGCCGCGGGTCACCGCCGCGCC
>JALYGZ010000057.1 GCA_030776845.1 Actinomycetota bacterium | reverse complement strand
GCCTGTGCGCCCCGGCCTCCAGCGCCGCGCGCATGACCTCCCCCATCCCCCGGGTGGTGGCGCCCAGCGGGTCGGGCTCGCCCATCAACGGCAGGCCGCTGGAGCTGGCCAGCTCCACCACCGCCGTGCCGTCGGGCAGCAGCAGGTACTCGGCGTCCACCGGGCGCCCGTCGGGCCCGGTGACCGCCGCGACGGTGTGCCGGCGGGCGTCGGGCACGGCGGCGTCCATGGCGTCCAGCGTGCCCTCTCCCCCGTCGGCCAGCGGGACCTCGGCGACCTCGTCGCCGTCGCGCACCTCGCGCCAGCCTGTCGCGACCGCCCCGGCCACCTGGGCGGCGGCGGGGCCCCCCTTGAACGAGTCCGGCGCGACCACGACCTTCATTCCTCACCATCACTTCCACCGCCGACGGCCCACGCACGGCGCCGGTTGCGGGGGATCGTCGCATGCGTGTGGCAGGCTGCCAATCGAGGTCCCACGGGGAGGTCACGACGTGGATGATGCGGCCGCTCGCATCCGGGAACTGGTGCTGCAGGCCGTCGCCGTGGCGGAGGCGGGGCCCGGCGTCGACACCCACCGCATGCTCACCGGCCTGCGCGCCGAGCTGCTGGCGCTGTGTGAGGACACCGCCGACACCGAGGCCACCGACGCGGCCTGTGGCGCCGTACACGAGCTGGACGCGGCACTGGACCGGATGGCCGACGGGTCCGGCGTCGACGACGGCGACTCGGACTACCGGCTCGTGTCGTAGCATCCCTTTCGCGTTGTACCGACCCATCAACGCCCCCCGCTGAAACGAACGCCGACTCGACAGGGTCTCCCGGGAGGCAGCCGCATGCCGTGGTCGTTCTCGGCGCCGTCGATGCTGGTCATCCTCGGCGTCTACTTCGCGGCGATGCTGGCGCTGACGACCGTGCTGGCCCCGCGTACGGACGCCGAGGGGTTCATCGTCGCCGACCGCGACGTGGGCTTCGGCTGGGGCGCGGCGTCGATGTCGGCGACGTGGGTCTGGGCGGCCAGCATGTACGCGGCCGCGACCGCCGCCTTCACCTACGGGATCTCGGGGGCATTCCACTACGCCTTCTGGGGCGGACTGGGGCTGTTGTTCGTCTGGAAGTACGGCCAGCGCGTGCGTCGCATGGTGCCGTACGGCCACACCTTCCCCGAGTTCGTCAGATCCCGCCACGGCCGCCTGTCCCACGGTGTCGTCGGCATCGAGAACTACGTCAACTCCCAGTACAGCCTCATCATCAACTTCACGGCGGGCGCGGCGATCATCTCGTTGTTCTCCCCGCTGGCGTACGAGGCCGCGCTGGCGGTGACCGCTGTCATCGTCGTGGGCTACTCGATCCTGTCGGGCATCCGGGCGTCGGTCGTCACCGATCTGGTGCAGGTGGCCGCGATGGTCCTGGTCGCGGCCGTCGCCGTCCCCCTGGTGTTCTTCGACGCCGGCGGCCCCCAGGGCTTCGCGACCGCCCTGCCCCGGCTGGGCGAGCAGGGCCGGATCCTGTCCCTGCAGGCGTTCCTCGGTCAGGGCGCCCCCATGATGGCCCTCATCCTGGCCTACGCCTTCGCCAACCCCACGGTGTGGCAGCGGATCTGGGCGGTCCGCGATTGGCAACTGCGCGGCACGTTCGTGACGTCCGGCCTCATGTACACGGCGCTCACGTTCAGCGTGGGGACGTTCGGCTTCGTCGCGCTCGTCGGCGGCCTGCAGCCCGTCGACGGCGACCTCAACACGATCGTGCCGCTGGTCGCGGCGACGTACCTGCCGGCGGCGATGGCCGTGCCGTTCCTGCTGCTGATCCTCGCCGCGATCACCTCCACGTCCGACTCGGACCTCGCGGCGCTGTCGTCGATGGCGATGACCGACCTGTGGCGCGGCTACGTGCGCCCGGAGGCCGGGGACGCCGAGCTCAAGCTGGTCGCCCGGCTGGCGATGGTCGGCGTGGCGGCGGTGGCCGTGGCCGTGGCCGCCCTTCGCCTGGACATCCTCACGCTCATCCTGGTCTACGGCATGGTCCGGGCCGCGTCGGTCTTCCCCATCGCGGCCAGCATCGTGTGGGACCGGGTGTCCAACCTGGGCTTCTCGGCCGGCATCGTGGCCGGCATCACGCTCGGGCTGCTGTCGCGGCTGTGGTCGACGCCCGGCGCGGACGGCACCTCGGTGCTGTCGCGCAGCCCCGCCGCCGGGCTCGCCTTCGTGGCGGTGTCGTCGCTGGGCGCCGGTGTCATGGTCGGCTGCCTGGCCTGGCCCTTCGCCCGGTCCCGCGCCGCCGGGTGGCTGGGCGTGGTGACCACGGTCGCCGTGCTCGGGGTGCAGCTGGCCGCCTGGCCAGGCCTGCTGACGTACAACAGCATCCTATCCACGCTCACGTCGCTGGGCGTGGGGATGGTCGTGTGCCTGGTGGCCAGCCTGCTCGCCGGCACCCGCTTCGACTGGGCGGAGCTGGACCGGCGCATCCGGCCGCTGCCCTCGCCCACCGGGGAGGCGACGTAGATGGCCACCGCCGGCATGCTCGTGTACTTCCTCGCCGGGCCCATCGTGGCCGTGGCCATCGGGACGCTCATCGCCCGGGCGCTCCTGGCCGACCGCCACCGGCCGTGACCATCGTCGACACGCCTGGCGGGCTGCTGCGCGTGACCCGCCAGCCGTGGCTGGGCGCCGACGTGCTCAGCTACCCGGACCGGCCTCCCACGGTGGTGGACGTGCTCCACCAGGCGGCCACGGTGTACGCCGACCGCGTGGCGCTGGTGGCCGACGGGCGCACCGTGGGCTACCGGGAGTTCGCCGAGCTCGTCCAGGGAGCCGTCGAGCGGCTGCGCGAGGAGGGCGTGCGACCCGGGGACCGGGTCGCCGTGGCCCTGCCCAACGGCCTGCACCTGGCCGTCGCGCTGTTCGCCTGCGCCCGCGGCGGCTTCGTGATGGTGGGCCTGAACGTACGGCTGCGGGCGCCCCAGTGGGCGTACATGCTGCGGCACTCCCGCGCCGTGTTCGCCCTGGCCGCCGACGACCTCGCCCCGCGGCTGCGCCGCGCCGCACAGGAGGCGGGGCTGCCCGCCTCGGCGGTGCGCGAGGTCGGGGAGCACCTGGTGGGTCGTCGCCGCCCCTGGTCGTACTCGCCGGCGCAGCGACCGGCCGAGGACGCCACCTTCGCGGTCGTCTACACCTCGGGGACCACGGGCAGGCCCAAGGCCAGCCAGGTCGTGCACCGCTGCTCGGTGCACAGCGCGCTCAGCTACGTCCACCTGCTGGGCCTGGACGAGGCGGACCGAACCGCCGTGCTCTTCCCGCTGTACTACATCACCGGCCTGCACGCCCACGTGCTGCCGATGATGATGGTCGGCGGGGTCAGCATCCTCGTCGCCGACGCCTCGCCCCGCGAGTTCACCGGCATCCTGCGCGACCAGCGCGTCACCTGGATGTACACGGTCCCGAGCTTCTGGCTGATGCTGCTGCGCGAGCCCACCTTCTGCTCCCCCGACCTGGACCACGTCCGGCTCGGCGCCTTCGGGGGCTCCTCGTTCCCCGGCTACGCCGTCGCGCGGATCCGCGAGCGCCTGCCGCATATCCGCCTGCACGACGTCTACGGGCTGTCGGAGACCCACTCCCCGGCCACCATGCTGCTCGACGCCGAGATGACCACGCGCGCCGGCTCCGTCGGCCGGCCCCTGCCGTGCATGGAGGCTGTGGTCGTCGACGACCACAGCCACCAGCTACCGGCGGGCGAGGCCGGCGAGCTGTGGCTGCGCGGCTCCCTGGTGACCAGCGGCTACCTCGACGACCCCGTCGCCACCAAGGAGGCCATCACCGACGGCTGGCTGCGCACCGGCGACATCGCCCGCCTCGAGGAGGGCTACGTGTACGTCCTGGACCGCAGGAAGGACATGATCAACCGCGGCGGCCACAAGGTCTTCTCCGTCGAGATCGAGCGGCTGCTGCTGTCTCACCCGGCCATCGCCGACACCGCCGTCGTGGGCGTCCCCGCCCGCGTGGCCTCCGAGGTCGTCGCCTGCTTCGTCGTCCCCGCCGAGCAGCGGCGGGTGAGCGCCCCCGAGGTCCGCGCCTGGGTCCGCGACCGGATGGCCGACTACGCCGTGCCACGCCATGTCCGCGTGGTCGAGGACCTGCCGCGCAACGCGACCGGCAAGGTCCTCAAGCAGCGTCTGCGCGACCGGCTGCTGGCGGAGCTGGCCCCCCGGGGTTGAGTCCCCTTCCCGATCGAGGGCTGCAGGCCGTTGTGCTCCCGGACAGGGGAGACTTTGCTCCCCCGACCGGGGGGGTGTACGCTGCGACCTTACAGTGTTCTTCTCATCACCGTGCGTATGCAGACCGGCGGGAGCATGATGCACCACCTGGAAGACGCCCTCGAGGGCAACGATGGCATCGAGTACCGCGCCGAGCGCATGGCCCTGCTGCGCCTGCGTCGGCGGCTGCTCAAGGTCTGGCGCAGCGAGGAGGCGCCGGCGGCCTCCCGCATCACCGAGGCCGCCATCCGCGGCATCGAGGGACTGGTGTGCCTGATGGAGGAACTCGACGAGCAGGAGGCCTCGGCGAGCCGGTCGGGGTGACCACGGGCCGGTCGGCCGCAGGCGAACGGCGCGGGCGTCACCCGCGCCGCACCGCGGCAACGCCCGCGCCGTTCTTCGTGCGGCGCCGGCCCCGTCTCTCGGACGACCGCTCCGATGGCTTCACTGTGCGTCGGATGTTGCTCGCTGTCAAGTAGTGAGCACACTGAGGGTGATCGTGGGCGGTGATCTCCGCGCCGCTCACCCTCCCTCCCCGCCTCTGGGGATGACCTCGAGATAGACCAGCCCGACGGGGATGCGGTCGATCGCCTCCTCGAGAAGACGCTGGCTCCGCGTGTAGTTGGCCTTCAGCGCGGCGTACGCCCGGCCCTCCTCGCCGGCGGGCACCACGCGGGCGCGTGCCTCGGTCGACGGCCCGAGCGGCTTGCCGCGCGGGTCGCATGGCCCGACCCGCACGTGCGGGTCGCTCCGGATGCGCTTCACCTTGCCTACCCCCCGCTCGGTGCGCACGTACAGCCGTCCGCCGGCGAGGCCGAACAGGACCGGCGAGGGGATCGGCTCGCCGGACCGCTTGAAGGTGACCAGGAGGCAGTAATGATGCCCGCGCAGCCCTTCCAGATCCGGTGCCGTGCCGGGTTCCCCGGCTATCCGGAAGGCGTCGGGGTGGCGCATGCGCTCAAGCGACCGGTAGCCGAGCCTGGCGACCCAGCTGACCACGCTCGCGGCGCTCACGCCAGAGACCCCCTTGTGACTTGTGAGGCGAGGCGCCGACGGGAGCCCGGTGGGCGCTGCCGGAATCGAACCGGCGGCCTCCGCCTTGTAAGGGCGGCGCTCTCGCCGTCTGAGCTAAGCGCCCGCCCGGGGAGTCTACGCGCCGCCCCCGGCGATCGGCGCCCCTACGATGGCCGCGCCCGCAGCGGCGCCGGCGACGAGGAACGCGCACATGGGCAGGACGTCGAGGTGAGCGGGGCGCGGCCGGTCACCAGCACGCCGGCGCCGGCGCGGCGTTGGCGGG
>JALYGZ010000056.1 GCA_030776845.1 Actinomycetota bacterium | reverse complement strand
CGCCCCCGCCGCGGCGCAGCGACGTCCGCCCACGGGCCGCGACGCGGTAGCCGTGGGCCCTCAGTCGGCCCGGCGGCGCAACGGGTGTGACCGCGGGGTCTCGACCACGATCAGGGGCAGCCCGTCGGGATCCTGGACGGTGAACTCGACCAGTCCCCACGGCTTGTGCTCCGGTTCGGAGAGGATCGCCACCGCCCGCCCCGCCAGCTCGTCGCGGGCCGCGGCCGCGTCGGCCACCTGCAGCCACAGGCGCACGCCCGCCGGCCGCGGACCGGGCGAGTCGGACTCGGTCAGCTCCAAGAAGCCGCCGCCGAGGAAGTACACGACTCCTCGGTGGGGCCGCTGGCCCCACTCGCGGTAGCGGACCAGGCCGACCCGGCGCTCGTAGAAGTCGATCGCCGCGTCCATGTCGGCGGGGCGCAACAGGACGCGCGACTGCAGCACCTGCACCGGGCTAGGGCAAGTCGGAGGCCAGCAACTCCATGAGCAGGCAGTCCCGCCAGCCGCCGTGGGCGTCGCGCTCGTACTGGTGCATGACCCCGACCGGGCGGAAGCCGACCCGCCGGTAGGTGCGGATCGCCTTCTCGTTGGCGACTGCCGGATCGATCGCGAGGCGGTGGTGCCCGCGGTCGTGCACCAGGTGGCGGGCGACCGTGCGGACCGCGTCGGTGCCCAGTCCCCGCCCGTGGTAGGCCGGGTGCAGGAAGACGTCGATGCTGGCGTGGCGGTAGTCGCGCGCGGGCTCCTCGACGTACTGCACCGAGCCGACGACCTGCCCGTCGACCTCGATGGCCAACACGACGGTGTGGGGAGCAGCATCGAGGAAGTCGGCGCCCAGCCGGTCCAGGTCGTAGCGGGGCCACCACCGGGCGACCTCCGGCTCGGCGAGGATCTCCATGAGCCGGGTGGCGTCGTCGTCCCGGACGGCGCGCAGCGTCACCGAGGCGCCGTGGAGGACGAGCAGGTCGGTTGTGTGAGTCATGGGCGACATCGTGCCAGAAGACGTCACGGGGCGCCGGGCCCGCGGGGGGTCAGAATGGGGCGATGCTGCGGGTGCTGTGCTGTGACCTCATGGGCGTCGTCCTGTACGATCCCTACGTCGAGGCGCTGGAGGCCGCGACCGGGCTGGACGTCGCCGCCGCCCACCGGCTGAAGGACCCCGACGTGTGGCCCGCCTTCGAGGTCGCCGCCATCGGTGAGCGGGAGTTCGCCCGTCGGTTCTTCGCCTCGCCCGGCGCCGCCTTCGACCTCGACGCCTTCCATCGGGCGCGCAGGAGCGGCTACCGGCTGCTGCCGGGCATGGGCGAGCTGCTCGACGAGCTGGATGGCGCCCTTGAGCGCCATGTCGCCAGCAACTACCCCATGTGGATCGAGGAGCTGCGCGTCGACTTCTCGCTCGACCGGCGCTTCGAGGGGGTCTGGGCCAGCCACCACTTGGGGGTGCGCAAGCCCGACCCGGTGTTCTTCGAGCGGCTGCTGGACCGCGTGGGCCACGAGCCGGACGCGTGCCTGTTCACCGACGACCGCGAGGTGAACTGCGCCGCCGCGCGGGCGGCGGGGATGCGCGCCCACCTGTTCGACGGGGTGGCCGGGCTGCGGCGACGGCTGCGCGCTGAGGGCGTGGCCCTCGGTCCCTGACCCGGTCGCCGGACCCGCCCCCGGGCGGCGCTAGACTGCCGGCCCGATCAAGCGACGGCGGGGTGGGGTGTGCGGCGGTACCGGCTGGCGGTGATCGGTGGCGACGGCGTCGGCCCCGAGGTGACCGCCCAGGCGCTGAAGGCACTGGACGCCGCCGCCGACCGGCACGGCTTCGCCCTCGACACGACCGACTACGACCTGGGCGGGCGCCGGTACCGCGAGACCGGCGAGGTCCTGCCCGACTCGGTCGAGGAGGAGCTGGCGGGCCACGACGCGATCCTGCTCGGCGCCGTCGGCACTCCCGACGTGCCGCCCGGCGTCCTGGAGCGTGGGCTGCTGTTGCGGCTGCGCTTCACGTTCGACCAGTACGTCAATCTGCGGCCGGTGCGGCTGCTCGACGGCGTCACCTCCCCGGTCGCGGGGCTCGAGCCGCGGCGCTGCGACCTGGTCGTCGTCCGGGAGAACACGGAGGGCCTGTACGCCGGGGCGGGTGGCGTCCTGCGGCGCGGCACCGCCCACGAGGTCGCCACCCAGGAGTCGCTCAACACCCGCTTCGGCGTGGAGCGGGTGGTTCGACACGCGTTCGCGTGCGCCGAGGCCCGCCACGGCGGCCTGACCCTGTGCCACAAGGCGAACGTGCTCACCTTCGCCGGCGACCTGTGGCGGCGCACCGTCGACGACGTGGCCGGTGAGCATCCCCGCGTGGAGGTCGACTACGTTCATGTCGACGCGGCGTGCCTGTACCTGGTGACCCAGCCGGAGCGCTTCGACGTCGTGGTCACCGACAACCTGTTCGGCGACATCCTCACCGACCTGGGCGCGGCGGTGCAGGGCGGGATGGGCCTGGCGGCCAGCGGCAACCTCAACCCGGAGCGCACCGCGCCGAGCATGTTCGAGCCGGTGCACGGCTCGGCGCCGGACATCGCCGGCAAGGGGTGGGCCAATCCGGTCGCGGCCGTCCTGGCCGGCGCCCTGTGCCTGGCCCACCTCGGCGAGTCGGAGGCGGCGGCCGACGTGGAGCGGGCGGCGACGGCGGTGCTCCCCGAGCTCGAGTCGATGGGTGGCGTGGGTATGGGATACTCGACCGAGGAGCTCGGCGACCGCATCGCGGCCGGTGTCGCGGCGGACGGCGCAGGAAGGAGCCGATGACATGCCGATCCCCGCGGTCAGCAAGATCTGGATGGACGGCGAGCTCGTCGACTGGGACGACGCGAGGATCCACATCCTCACGCCCACTCTGCACTACGGCTGGGGGGTGTTCGAGGGGGTGCGGGCGTACGAGACGGTGCGCGGTCCCGCCGTCTTCCAACACCGGCCCCACATGGAGCGGCTGCACCGCTCGGCCAGGCTCCTGCAGATGGAGGCGCCGTTCAGCGTCGACGAGCTGATGGACGCCACTCGACAGCTCATCCGGGTCAACGAGCTCGAGTCGTGCTACATCCGCCCGCTGCTGTACCTGGGGTACGGCGAGATGGGGCTGAACCCCCTGCCCAGCAGGGTGCGAGCGGCGATCGCCGTGTGGCCGTGGGGCACCTACCTGGGCGACGAGGGCCTGCTCACCGGCGTGCGGGCCAAGACCTCGTCGTGGCAGCGCATCGGCGCGAACATGATCCCGACCGGCGCGAAGGCCTGCGGCCTGTACATCAACTCGTCGCTGGCCAAGGCCGAGGCGCTCAAGGCCGGCTACGACGAGGCCATCCTGTTCAACGAGCACGGCAACGTCGCCGAGGGGACCGGCGAGAACATCTTCGTCGTGCGGAACGGGACGCTGCTCACGCCCCCGCTGTCCGAGGGAGTGTTGGAGGGCGTCACCCGCGACGCGATCATCCGCTTCGCCGGCGACCTGGGCATCGCCTTCACGGAGACCAAGCTGCTGCGCCAGGACCTGTACCTGGCCGACGAGGCCTTCTACACCGGCACCGCCGCGGAGGTGGCGCCCATCCGCGGCGTCGACGACCGGGACATCCCGGCGCCCGGTCCCATCACGAAGCAGCTGCAGGACCTGTTCTTCGACGTCGTCAAGGGGCGCGACGACCGCTACCGGGACATGCTCGACTACGTGCGCCAGTAGTCCGACGAGGCCGAGGGGGAGACGGTGACCGTCGATGTGGACCTGTCCGGACGCTCGGCGCTGGTGACCGGCGCGGGCAGCGGCATCGGGGCCGCCTGCGCCCGCCGCCTGGCCGGCTGCGGGGCGGACGTGACCGTGCTCGACCTGGACGGCGAGGCCGCCGAGCGGGTCGCCGGCGACATCGGGGGCAAGGCCCTGCAGGCGGACCTGGCCGACGACGGCGTCCTGGACGGACTGGACGTCGACGCCGACGTCGTCGTGAACAACGCGGGCCTGCAGCACGTCGCGGCCCTCGAGGAGTTCCCGCCCGAGCGGTTCGCCCTGCTCGTGCGGGTCATGCTCGAGGCCCCCTTCCGCATCGTGCGCGCGGCCCTGCCGGGCATGTACGAGCGCGGCTGGGGCCGGGTCGTCAACATCTCGTCGGTGCACGGCCTGCGCGCGTCGCCGTACAAGTCCGCCTACGTGGCGGCCAAGCACGGGTTGGAGGGCCTGTCGAAGGTGGTCGCCCTGGAGGGCGGGCCGCGGGGGGTCACGTCGAACTGCATCTGCCCGGCGTACGTGCGTACCCCCCTGGTGGAGAGCCAGATCGCCGACCAGGCCCGCCAGCACGGCATCGCCGAGGAGGAGGTCGTCGAGCAGATCATGCTGACCGAGCCGGCGATCAAGCGGCTCGTCGAGCCCGAGGAGGTGGCCGAGGCCGCCGCGTGGCTGTGCTCGCCGGCCGCCGAGTTCTGCAACGGCATGTCGCTGCTCATGGACGGCGGCTGGACGGCCCGCTGACGGGAGAGGGCGACACGCAGCGTCGCCGGCGGGCGGGGATGCGACGGGAGAGGGCGACGCGCAGCGTCGCCGGCGGGCGGGGATGCGACGGGAGGGCCTGGACCGGACTTGTCGTCGGGCACCGCAGGGGGCAGACTGCGCGTCGTGATGACCGCCCGAGCCGCCCGCCCCGCCCTGGCCCCCGCCCAGTGCGCCGACGCGGCCGACGCGGCCGTGACCGGCATCACCATGACCGGCATCATCATCGGACCGCTCCCGTAGGACCGGCGCGCGTGCCGGACCGGGGGAGCGGCGGCACGCGGAAGACCGTGTCCCGCCGTCGAGGCGCCGGCCGCGCAGCCCAGACCCAAAGGCTGTGACCCGTGGCGCTCGACCTGTACGACACGACCCTGCGCGACGGCACCCAGCAGGAGGCCGTCACGCTGTCGGTGCCCGACAAGCTGCGGGTGGCCACCCTGCTCGACTCGCTGGGGGTGGACTACATCGAGGGCGGCTGGCCGGGCACCAACCCCAAGGACACCGAGTTCTTCGCCGCCGCGGCGGCAGGCGACCTGGTCCTGGGGCGGGCGACGCTGACCGCGTTCGGCATGACCCGGCGCCCCGGCAGGGCCGCCGACGGCGATCCGCAGCTGGTGGCGCTGCTGGCGGCCGCCACCCCGGTCGTGTGTCTGGTGGGCAAGGCCTGGCCGCTGCACGTCACCGACATCCTGCGCACCACGGCAGCCGAGAACCTGGCCATGATCGCCGACTCGATCCGCTTCCTGCGTGCGGAGGGCCGGCAGGTGGTCTTCGACGCCGAGCACTTCTTCGACGGGCACCTGCGCGACCCGGGCTACGCCCTGGAGGTGGTGCGGGTGGCCGCGGAGTCCGGCGCCGAGTGCGTGGTGCTGTGCGACACGAACGGCGGGATGCTGCCCGACCGGGTGGCGGCCGTCACCCGACGGGTCGTCTCGGAGCTCGAGGGGCGCTGCCGCGTCGGCGTGCACACCCACGACGACACCGGGTGCGCCGTGGCCAACTCGCTGATGGCGGTTCGGGCGGGGGCCGCGCACGTCCAGGGGACCGCCAACGGCATCGGCGAGCGCTGCGGCAACGCCAACCTCATGTCGCTCATCCCGACCCTGTCGCTGAAGCTGGGCGCCGACGTGGTCGGGGCCGAGGAGCTGGCGCGGCTGACGCGCGTCGCGCACGCGGTCGCCGAGATCATGAACCTCACCCCCGATCCGCACGCCCCCTACGTGGGCCACGCCGCCTTCGCGCACAAGGCCGGCCTGCACGTGTCGGCGCTGGCCCGCCGGGCCGACACCTACCAGCACGTCGAGCCCGAGTCGGTCGGCAACAGCGCGCGCCTGCTCGTCAGCGAGCTCGCGGGCCGTTCCACGATCGTGCTCAAGGGCCGACAGCTCGGCGTGGACCTGTCCGGCGACGACGACCTGGTCGGGCGGGTCCTGGACCGCGTCAAGCAGCTGGAGCACGCCGGCTACACGTTCGAGGCGGCCGACGCGTCGTTCGAGCTGCTCGTGCACGGCGAGGTGGGGCAGGCGCCCGAGCCGTTCCGGCTGGAGTCGTTCCGCGCGATCGTGGAGCGGCGCGAGGACGGCGGCGTCGTGGCCGAGGCGACCGTGCGGCTGTGGGTCGATGACGAGCGCCTGATCGCTACCGCGGAGGGCAACGGCCCCGTGGACGCGCTGGACCAGGCCTTCCGGGCCGCGGTGAACGGGCGATTCGCGCACCTGGAGCACACCCACCTGGCCGACTACAAGGTGCGTATCGTCAACGCCGGCGCCGGCACGGGGGCCGTGACGCGCGTCCTGGTCAGCACCACCGACGGTGAGCGCGAGTGGGAGACCGTGGGGGTCTCGCCGAACATCATCGAGGCGTCGTGGCGGGCCCTGTCCGACGCCTACCGCTACGGCATGATGCGGGCCGGGGTGTGACCGACCCCCGGCCGCCGGCGGGTGTGCCCCCCGGTGCTAGCCTGCGGCGCCCCGGTTGGGCCTCTTCCCAGGAGCACCCCGTGCGCATCGGCCGTGTCGCGCGCCCCAGTGGCCCCGCCTACGTGGTGGTGCGCGACGACCACGCCGCCCTGATCGACCCGCACCCGTTCAGCGACTTCGCCGTCACCGACCGCGTGGCCCCGTTGGACGAGATCCGGCTGCTCGCGCCGGTGATCCCCTCGAAGGTGCTGTGCGTAGGCCGCAACTACGCCGACCACGCCACCGAGCTCGGGGGAGAGGTGCCGCCCGAGCCGGTCATCTTCATGAAGCCGTCCACGGCCGTGATCGGTCCCGACGAGCCCATCCGCCTGCCGGCGCTCAGCGACGAGGTCCACCACGAGGCCGAGCTGGCTGTCGTCATCGGGCGGCTGGCGCGCGAGGTCGGCCCCCACGAGGCCCTCGGACACGTGCTGGGCTACGCGTGCGCCAACGACGTGACCGCCCGTGACCTGCAACGACGTGACGGGCAGTGGACCCGGGCGAAGGGCTTCGACTCGTTCTGTCCGCTGGGGCCCTGGATCGAAACCGGGGCCGACCCTGGCGACGGCCTGGCGGTCCGCTGCCGCGTCAACGGCGAGGCGCGCCAGGACGGCACCACCGCCGACCTCGTATTCGGCGTCGCCACCCTGGTGAGCCACTGCTCGCGCTTTGCCACGCTCCTGCCGGGCGACGCCCTGCTGACCGGCACGCCGGCGGGCGTCGGGCCGCTCGTCCCCGGCGACGTTGTCGAGGTGGAGGTCGCCGGCGTCGGCGTGCTGCGCAACCCGGTCGTCGCCACCGAGCGTTGAGGAGGTCATGGCCGACACCGCCACACCCAGGGTCCGCTTCGCGCCGGCGCCCAGCGGCTGGCTGCACGTCGGCGGGGCCCGCACTGCCCTGTTCAACTGGCTGACCGCCCGCCACGGCGGGGGGTCCTTCGTGCTGCGGATCGAGGACACCGACGTCGACCGGGTCACCGCCGAGTCGGCCCTTGGTCTGATGGAGGCCCTGCGCTTCCTGGGACTGGACTGGGACGAGGGGCCCGACATCGGCGGCCCCCACGGGCCCTACCGGCAGAGCGAGCGCAGGCCGCTGTACGCGGTGGTCGCCGACGCGCTGCGCGAGGCCGGCTGCGCCTACGAGGCGTTCGAGACGCCCGAGGAGCTGGAGGTCGAGCGGCGGCTGGCCCGTCGAGCGGGGCTGCCGCCGGGCTACCGCGGCGGGCACCGCGATCTTACCGACGAGGAACGCGCCGCCTTCCGCGCCCAGGGCCGCGCGCCGGTGCTGCGGGTGCGCACCCCCGACGAGGGCGCCGTGGGCTTCGACGACGTGGTCCGCGGACGGGTGGAGTTCGCCTGGGCCGACGTGTCCGACTTCGTGGTCGCCCGGGCCGACGGAAGCCCCACCTACCTGCTGGCCAACCCCGTCGACGACCTCGCGATGGGCATGGACACGATCGCGCGCGGCGAGGACCTGCTGTCGGCCACGCCCCGCCAACTGCTGGTCCACCGGCTGCTGAACGCCGACGGCCTGCTCGACCGGGCGCTGGCCCACGCCGGCCTGCCTCCCCGCCCCGCCGGGGACCGGTCCCCCCGGTTCGCGCACCTGCCGCTGCTGGTGGGGGAGGACCGCCGCCCCCTGTCGAAGCGTCACGGCTCCGTGGCCGTCGACGAGTTCCGCCGGCGGGGCTACCTGCCCGAGGTGCTCGTCAACTTCCTCGCCCTGTGCGGCTGGAGCCATGACGGGGTGCGCGAGCGCTTCACCGTCGACGAGTTGATCGCGCTGTTCTCGCTGGAGCGGGTGGGGCGCAACCCCGCCTACTTCGACACCAACAAGCTGCGCGTGCTCAACGGCGACCGCATCAGACGGCTGTCCGACGCCGAGCTGGCGGACCGGCTGGTCACCTTCCTGGCCGAGGCCGGTGTCGTGGACGACCCCCCGGGGCCCGCGCAGCGGCGCCTCGTCGAGGGGCTCGTACCGCTGCTGCGCGAGCGCATCCAGACCCTGGCCGACGCCGTCCCGCTGGTCGCCTGGGCCTTCCGCGAGACCGTCGAGTACGACGAGCGCGCCGTCGCCAAGCACCTGCGCAAGGGGCCGGCGGCACAGGTCCTGCGAGCGTCGCACGAGGTGCTGGCGGGGTTGGGGGAGTGGACCGGACCGGCGATCCTAGCCGCGCTGGACGGCGTGGCCGAGAGGCTGGGGCTCGGCCGGGGCAGGACGTTCCAGCCCGTGCGCGTGGCCGTCACCGGCACAGCGGTCAGCCCGCCGTTGCCCGAGACCCTGGCGCTGCTGGACCGCGCCACCGTCCTGACCCGGCTGGGCGACGCCGAGCGGCTGGCCGCCGCACCGGCCTGACCGCCGGCGTCCGCCCCCGCCTCGATTGCCCGCCCCCGGGCCCACTGTTACGCTCGGATGCGCCCGTTCGGGGGTGGTGTAATCGGTAACACGACTGGTTCTGGTCCAGTTATTGAGGGTTCGAGTCCTTCCCCCCGAGCAAGAGGGGTCGGTTCCCGGCCTCCGCGGTCCCGTCGTCTAGTGGCCTAGGACGCCGCCCTCTCAAGGCGGTAACGCCGGTTCAAATCCGGTCGGGACTACCAGCGGCACGCGCGGCGTGCCCCCTGGCTTGTCATTCCGGTTACCGCTGCGGTAACCCGGGTGACAAGCGCCGGGTCGGGTTGCGACGTGCGGCGCGGCCCTGTCCGTGGGCGGGCCCGTGGGGTGGAGGAGCCAGTGGGCATGGGCTACGAGCTCGCGCCGGACCGGACGCTGCCCGACGAGCTGCGGCGCGTCGCCGCCGAGGAGCTCGACGGGGCCGTCGAGCGGCTCGGCGGATCCGCGGACGGCGACCGTGTCACGGCCGTCCACGAGAGCCGCAAGCACTTCAAGAAGACCCGCTCGGTCCTGCGGCTGGCCCGCGGCGAGCTGGGCGGCGGGGTCTACCGCCGGGAGAACGGCCGCCTGCGCGAGGCGGGCAACAGGCTGTCGGACGTGCGCGACGCCCATGTGGAGGTGCAGACGCTGGACAAGCTCACCGACCGCTTCTCCGACGAGCTGCCCGCCGGCGCCTTCGCCGACGTTCGCCGCGAGCTCGCCGAGCGCGGCCGCCGCGCCAGCGAGCGGCTGGACGCGGCCGACGGCCCCGTTGACGACGTCGTCGCCGTCGTCAGCCGGGTGCGGGAGCGCGTGCCCGAGT
>JALYGZ010000055.1 GCA_030776845.1 Actinomycetota bacterium | reverse complement strand
GGGCGCGGGTGGGCGGTCGGCGCGGGAATGACCGGCGAGGACGTCGCCGGGCGGTTCGAGCGGCTCGGCGTGCTGCGCCGCGGGCACTTCCGCCTGTCCAGCGGCCGGCACTCCGACACGTACCTGCAGTGCGCCCTGGCCCTGCAGCATCCGCACGTCGCGCTGGAGCTGGGTGAGGCCCTCGCCGAGCGGGTGCGCGACCGCGCCCCGGACGTGGTCGCCTCTCCCGCGGTCGGGGGGATCCTGGCCGGCTTCGCGGTCGCCGCCGCGCTGGGGCGCCGCTTCGTCTTCGCCGAGCGCGCGGGCGGCCCGGGCATGGCGCTGCGGCGGGGCCAGGCCGTGGCACGCGGGGAGCGGGTGCTGGTCGTCGAGGACGTGGTCACCACCGGGGGGTCCGCCAGGGAGGTGGCCGCGCTGTGCGCCGGGCGGGGCGCCGCGGTCGTGGGGATCGCCGCGCTGGTGGACCGCTCCGGCGGGCTGCCCGACCACGAGCGCCCCGCCCAGCCGGTGACCGCCCTGCTGGCGGTCGCCGCCGGCGCCTGGGCGCCGTCGCAGTGCCCGCTGTGCGCCCGAGGTCTGCCCGTCGAGTCGCCCGGCAGCCGACCCCGCGACGGTCGTTGACCGGCGGCGGGCACCGGTTAGGATGCGCCTGCAAACCCGCTGCCGCCGCATCGCGGGAGGTCGAACAGATGCCCCTGCCCGAACTCGACGAAGACGCCAGGCGCCAGGCCCTCGACAAGGCGGGGCATGCTCGCAGGGTCCGCGCCGACCTGAAGCGACAGCTCAAGGCCGGCGAGATCGACTTCAAAGAGGTCCTGCGACGCGCGGACAACGACGAGATCGTCGGCAAGACGAAGGTCTCCGCGGTGCTCGAGTCGCTGCCACGGGTGGGCAAGGTGCGCGCCCGCAAGCTGATGGACCGCCTGGAGATCTCCCAGTCGCGCCGGCTGCGCGGCCTGGGGGCCAACCAGCGGGCCAAGCTTCTCGACGAGTTCGCCAGCCAGCGCTCCTAGAGGGCGTGCCCCCCGGACGGCTGCTCGTTGTCAGCGGGCCCGGGGGGGTCGGCAAGGGCACGGTGGTCGCCGCCCTGCGGCAGTGGGTGCCGGAACTGGTCGTATCCGTCTCGGCCACCACCCGCCCGCGCCGTCCCGGCGAGGTGGACGGTGTGCACTACCACTTCCTCGACGACGATGCGTTCGACGCCCTCGTCGGGTCCGGTGGGCTGCTGGAGTGGGCCGAGTTCAACGGGCGACGCTACGGCACCCCCTGGGCGCCCGTCCGCGAGGCCCTGGAGCAGGGGCGCCCGGTCGCGCTGGAGATCGAGGTGCAGGGTGCCCGCGCCGTCCGGCGGCGCTACCCGGAGGCGATGCTCGTCTTCCTCCTGCCCCCCTCGGAGGAGGCGCTGCGCGAGCGCCTGCGACGGCGGCACACCGACAGCGCGGACCAGATCGACCGACGCATCGCCATCGCCCGCTGGGAGCTGGCGCAGGCCGGGGAGTTCGACCACCTGGTGGTCAACAACCGCGTCGAGCAGGCCGCGGACGCGATCGCCCGTATACTCGAGGTGACCCCGGCCGCGGACCGGGACCCACGCCGGAACGGGAGTTGAGCCGCCATCGCGACCATCGACGAGCTGCTGGCAACGGTGGACAGCAAGTACACGCTGGTCCACATCGCCGCCCGCCGCGCCCGTGAGATCAACCTGTACTACCACTCCCTCGGCGAGGGGCTGGGCCAGTACACGCCCCCGCTGGTGGAGCAGGTGGACTCCAACAAGCCCCTGTCGATCGCCCTGGAGGAGGTCGCCGCCGGCAAGATCGTGCCGCAGTACCCCGGTGACGCCCGCCGGGTGGCCGAGGAGCTGCTGGGCGGCGAGGACACCGGGGCCGCCGAGGACGCCGACGCCGCCGAGGACGCCGACGCCGCCGAGGTGCTGTCGCTGGGTGGCGACCAGGCCCCGGCCGAGGAGTCCCAGGCCGACGACGAGGCCTGAGCGCCCGCGCGGCGGCGGCGGGGACCGGGACTGCGAGCTGGGCGACGTGTCGCCGGACGAGCTGTCGGGCCGCCACGTCCTCCTGGGCGTGTCCGGCGGCATCGCCGCGTACAAGGCCGCGTCGCTGGCCCGTGGGCTGCTCAAGGCGGGGGCGACCGTCCAGGCGGTGCTGACCGAGCACGCCGCGGCGTTCGTGGGGCCCCCGACCTTCGCCGGGCTCACGGGCAGGCCCGCCCACACCGGCGTGCTGGCCGACGCCCACCGCATGCTGCACGTGCGGCTCGCGCGTGAGACCGACGTCGCGATCTTCGCGCCCGCCACGGCCAACCTGCTGGCCAAGCTCGCCCACGGCCTCTGCGACGACCTGGTGACGAGCGTCTTCATGTGCCTGCGCTGCCCCGTCGTGCTGGCCCCGGCGATGCACACCGAGATGTGGGCGCACCCCGCCACGCAGGCCAACCTGGCCGTGCTGCGCGACCGCGGCGCCGCCGTCGTGGAGCCCGTCGAGGGGGCCCTGGCCGGCGGCGACACCGGTCCGGGCCGGCTGGCCGACGAGGACGAGC
>JALYGZ010000054.1 GCA_030776845.1 Actinomycetota bacterium | reverse complement strand
CCCCGAGGGCGCCGACGCCCTGCCCCGGAAGCGTCCGGGCACCCCGCGGGGGGGCTCGGACCAGCCGGACGTCGTCGAGGCCGGCGCCCGGCGCGAGGAGGGGTGATGGACCTCGTCGACGTGGGGCTGACCTTCGCCGTGGCGGCCAACGCCTTCTCGCTGTGGCTGGGCGCCACCGCCCTGCTGATCTGGGGGGAGCGGCGGATCCTGGCAAAGATGCAGACGCGCGTCGGGCCCAACCGCCTGGGGCCCGGCGGGGTGCTCCAGACGATCGCCGACGGCGCGAAGCTGTTCTTCAAGGAGGACGTGCTGCCGTCGAACGTCGACCGGGCCGTCTACGTCGCCGCGCCGGTCGTGTCGGCCCTCGTGGCGCTGCTCACGTTCGCGGTCGTGCCGTTCGGCGGCACCGTCGAGGTGGCCGGCAGACAGGTCACCCTGCAGGTGTGGGACCCCGACGTGGGCCTGCTGTGGGTCCTGGCGATGAGCTCGATCGGGGTCTACGGCATCTTCCTCGCCGGCTGGTCGTCCGGGTCGAAGTACCCGCTGCTGGGCGGCGTGCGCTCCAGCGCGCAGATGATCTCCTACGAGCTGGCGATGGGCCTGGGGATGGGCGCGGTGTTCGTCTTCAACGGCTCGCTGAAGGCCAGCGACATCGTCGCCGCCCAGTCCGGGACCTTCTTCTGGACCATCCCGGCCTGGAACGTGCTGCCGATGCTGCCGGCATTCGTGCTGTTCTTCGCCGCGGCCGTCGCCGAGACCGAGCGGGCCCCGTTCGACCTGCCCGAGGCCGAGGGCGAGCTCGTCGCCGGCTTCCACACCGAGTACACCGGCGCGAAGTTCGCGATGTTCTTCCTGGCCGAGTTCATGAACGTGATCACCATGTCGGCGGTCATCGTGACGCTGTTCCTGGGCGGGCCCGCCGGACCGCTGTTCGGCCCCGGGTGGCTGCAGGCCGGACTGCCCGTCCTGTACTTCGTGATGAAGGTCTTCGTCTTCGTCTTCATCTTCGTGTGGTTGCGCGCCACGCTGCCGCGCTTTCGCTACGACCGGCTCATGGACATCGGCTGGAAGGTGATGCTGCCGCTCGGGCTCGTCTGGGTGCTGCTGACCGGCACCATCGTCGTGTGGCGCGACAGCGCCGCGTCGCCGACGGTGCTGCGGCTGGTGGTGATCGCCTTGGGCGTGGCGGTGGCCCTGCTGCTGGTGGCGCCGCTGTTCTCCCGCGCCACGAGGGACGCCGACACCGGCGACGAGGCGCCCGGGCCCGGCGAGACCGGCGACCCACACGACGCGCTGCGACGCCACCCCGGCCGCGAGAGGGTGCGGACCTAGCATGTTCAACGCGCTGCGCAGAGGCTTCGGGGTCACGGCCAGGGCGATGTTCCGTCCCGCGGTGACCACCGAGTACCCGGAGGTCAAGCGGGAGCCGGCGCCCCGCTTCCACGGCCGCCACGTGCTCAACCGCCATCCCGACGGCCTGGAGAAGTGCGTGGGCTGCGAGCTGTGCGCCTGGGCGTGCCCCGCCGACGCGATCTACGTGGTCGGCGAGGACAACACGGCCGAGGAGCGCTGGTCCCCGGCGGAGCGGTACGGCGCCGTCTACCAGATCAACTATCTGCGCTGCATCTTCTGCGGCCTGTGCATCGAGGCGTGCCCGACGCGGGCGCTGACGATGACCCACGAGTACGAGCTGTCCGCCGACGACCGGGAGGCGCTCATCTTCACCAAGGACATGCTGCTCGGGCCCCTGCCGGAGGGGGCGAAGCCACCGCCGCACACCGACGAGGAGGTGGCCGCGGCGGGGCTGCGGTACTACCAGGGACATGCGGGCCAGGACCCGCTGGCCGCCTACGGGCCGGGACCGCACCCCGAGGAGCCCGGCGACGCCGCCACCGTGCCGGTCGGCCGCGGGCGCACCGAGCCGCCCACCGAGCCCGTCGACGATGCGGGCGGCCGGTGAGCGCCGCGCCCGTGCTGCTCGCGCAGACGGCGCAGGCCGCCGGGCAGGGCTCGGCCGAGTTCGTCATCTTCTCGGTGACGGCCGTGGTCGCGCTGGGCACCGGCATCTCGATGGTGCTCATGCGCAACGCGGTCCACGCCGCGCTGATGCTCGTGCTGAACTTCTTCTCCATCGCCGTGCTCTACGCGGTGCTGGAGGCCCAGTTCGTGGCGACCGTGCAGATCATCATCTACGCCGGCGCCATCATGGTCCTGTTCCTGTTCGTCCTCATGCTGCTGGGGGTCGACACCGCTCAGCCCCTGCTTCGCGGGGGGCGGGGCCAGAGGCCCGTGGCCGCGCTGCTGGGGCTGGTGCTGCTGGGCAGCCTGACGGTGGCGGTCGCCGGTCCCTACCTCGGGCCCGAGTCGGTCTGCCCCGACCGGGGGATCCAGGCGGCCACCGCCGAGCGGGCCTGCGCCGGGCTGGAGGCGGCCAACTCCGGGGGCAACGTCGCCGCGCTCGGCGGCATTCTGTTCACCGACTACGTGTGGCCCTTCGAGGTCACCAGCGTCCTGCTCGTCGTCGCCGCGCTGGGGGCGATGGTCCTCGGGCGGCGCCACGAGCGCCCGCAGGACCTCGTCGACGGCCCCCGGGCGTCGGCGGCCGTGGTGCCCACGCGCCCGCCCGACACCGGGCCCGAGCCCGCCGCGCCCCGAGGAGACCAGACATGACCGTCCCCGCGGGCTGGTACCTCGCCCTGGCCGCGGCGCTGTTCACCGTCGGCGCCGTGGGGGTGCTCGTGCGCCGCAGCGCCATCGTCATCTTCATGTGCATCGAGCTGATGCTGAACAGCGTGAACCTCACGCTGGTGACGTTCTCCCGCATCCACGGCAACCTCGACGGCCAGATCCTGTCGTTCTTCGTGATCGTCGTGGCCGCCGCCGAGGTCACCGTCGGGCTCGCCCTCATCGTGAACCTGTTCAGGATGCGGGCCTCGATCAACGTCGACGAGGTCGACGTCCTGCGCTCGTAGGAGGCGGCGGTGCTCTACGCGACCGAGGCGGGCGCCGTGCTCGAGCACGTCGCCGCGGCCCCACCGGGGTCGGCCGCCGACATGGCCTGGCTCGTGCCGGTCCTGCCGGCGGTGTCCTGCGCCGTTCTGCTCGTGTTCGGCAGGCGGCTCGGCCGCGCCGCGTCCGGCGCGCTGGCGGTCGCCTCCGTCGCCGCCAGCGCCGTGCTGGCCACCATGGCCTTCGTCTTCCTGCTCGGGCGGCCCGAGGAGTCGCGGGTCGTCGTGCGCACGCTGGGCACCTTCCTGGACAGCGGGACGCTGCAGGTCGACTGGGCGCTGCTGCTGGACCCGCTGTCGGGGGTCATGCTGCTGCTCGTCACGTGGGTGGGCCTGCTCATCCACGTCTACTCGCTGGGCTACATGGCCGGCGACGAGCGCTTCACGCGCTTCTTCGCCTACCTCAACCTGTTCGTCGCATCCATGCTCGTGCTGGTGCTGGGGGAGAGCTTCCTCGTGCTGTTCGTCGGGTGGGAGCTCGTGGGCCTGTGCAGCTACCTGCTCATCGGCTTCTGGTTCGAGCAGCGCTACAACGCCACGGCCGCCAAGAAGGCGTTCGTCGTCAACCGGGTCGGCGACATCGGCTACATGGTCGCCATGTTCGCCGTGTTCGCCGCCTTCGGGTCGCTGTCGTTCGTCGAGGTGCTGCCCGAGGCCGCGACCCTGTCCGCCCCCGTGGCGGCCGCGATCGCGCTGCTGTTGTTCGTCGGGGCCACCGGCAAGAGCGCGCAGATCCCGCTGTTCGTGTGGCTGCCCGACGCGATGGCGGGCCCCACGCCGGTCTCGGCGCTCATCCACGCCGCCACGATGGTGACCGCCGGCGTCTACCTGGTGGCGCGCACGTCGCCCATCTACACCGCCGTGCCCCAGGTGGGGCTGGCCGTGGCCTGGATCGGGGTGCTCACGGCGCTGCTGACGGCGCTGATCGCCTGCACGCAGAGCGACCTCAAGCGCATCCTGGCGTACTCCACGATCAGCCAGCTCGGCTACATGTTCGTCGGCGTCGGCATGGGCGACTACACGGCCGGCATGTTCCACCTGCTCACCCATGGGTTCTTCAAGGCGCTGCTGTTTCTGGCCGCCGGCTGCGTGATGCACGCGCTGGACGAGGAGACCGACGTGTGGCGGATGGGCGGGCTCGCCCGTGCCATGCCGATCACGTTCGCCACCGCGGGCGTCGCGACGCTGGCGATCAGCGGCTTCCCGTTCCTGTCGGGCTTCTACTCCAAGGAGGAGATCCTGGCCTCGGCGGCGGCGACCCCCGGCGGCCTTCCCATCTGGGTGCTGGGCGTCGTGACGGCCGGGTTGACCGCCTTCTACATGACGCGCTGGTTCGCGCTGATCTTCCTGGGCCGGTCCCGCGTGGCCGCCGACGCCCACCCCCACGAGGCGCCGCCGACGATGTGGGCGCCGCTCGTGCTGCTGGCCGTCGGCTCGGCGGTGGGCGGGCTCATCAACATCGACCCGGAGCACGGCTTCCTGCACGGCTGGCTCGAGCCCAGCGTGGTGGCCTTCTCCGCACAGCAGCACGTGCTGCCGTCGGCCCTGGAGGTGGGCGTGACCGTGGCCATCGCGCTGGCGGGCATCGCCGGGGCGGTCGCGCTGTACCTGCGCCCCGGCGTGGACGTGGCGGCGCTGCGGTCGCGGATGGGGGTGCTGTACGACGTGGCGCGGCACCGCTTCTACGTCGACGAGCTGTACCAGGCCACGATCGCGCGTCCCGGCCGCTACCTGGCCCAGGGCCTGTCGGAGTTCGACCACCGCGGCATCGACGGGGCCGTCAACGGCACCGCAAGCCTCACCGCGGGCCTCGCCACGGTCGGCCGGCGCCTGCAGACGGGCAACGTCAGCAACTACGCGCTCGCCGTGCTCGCCGGCGCGCTGCTGATCCTGGGCGTGTTCGTCGGCGTCGCGGCGGGCACGTAGGCCATGGCGCTGCCGATCCTGTCGACGCTGATCGTCCTCCCGGCGCTGGGGGCCGCCGTCGCGGCGGCCATTCCCACCGGCCGACGGGACGCCATCCGCATGACCGCGCTCGCGACGACGATCGTGACCTTCCTCGCGTCGCTCGTCATGTACGCCCGCTTCGAGGCGGGGGTGGCCGGCTTCCAGCTGGAGGAGCACGTCGACTGGATCCCGGCCTGGGGCGTGCGCTACTCCCTGGGCGTCGACGGCATCACGTTGTTCCTGGTCCTGTTGTGCACCTTCGTCATGCCGGTCGCGGTGGGCGCGACCTGGGGCCAGGTGCCCGAGCAGGTCAAGGGCTTCTACGTGTCCGTGCTCGTGCTCGAGTCGGCGATGATCGGCGTCTTCGTCGCCTTGGACCTCATCCTGTTCTACGTGTTCTTCGAGGCCATGCTCGTGCCGATGTACATCCTCATCGGCGTCTGGGGCGGAGAGCAGCGCAAGTACGCGGCCGTCAAGTTCTTCCTGTACACGCTCGTCGGCGGGTTCCTCATGCTCGTCGGCATCCTGTACCTGTACTTCAAGGGCGGCGCGCAGACGTTCGACTACTCGGCCCTGCTGCAGGTGCCGCTGACCACCACCGAGGAGATCCTGCTGTTCGGCGCCTTCTTCATCGCGTTCGCGATCAAGGTGCCGCTGTTCCCGTTCCACACCTGGCTGCCCGACGCCCACACGGAGGCGCCGACGATCGGCTCGGTCGACCTGGCGGCCATCCTGCTCAAGATCGGCGGCTACGGGATCCTGCGCTTCCTGCTGCCCTACTTCCCCGAGGCCACGCGGACGCTTGCCCCCGGCATCGTCGCCCTGTCGGTGGTCGGGGTGCTCTACGGGGCGCTCGTGGCGATGATGCAGTCCGACATCAAGCGCCTCGTGGCGTACTCGTCGGTGGCCCACATGGGCTTCGTCGTCCTGGGCGTGTTCGCCCTCGACGTCACGAGCGCCTCGGGAAGCGTCGTGCAGATGGTCAACCACGGCCTGTCGACGGGCGCGCTGTTCATCCTCGTGGGCTTCATGTACGAGCGGACCCACTCCCGGGTGATCGCCGAGTACTCGGGCCTGGCCAAGGCCGCGCCGGTGTTCGGGGGGATCTTCCTGCTTGTCGCGCTGTCCTCCCTGGCCCTGCCCGGCCTCAACGGCTTCGTCGGCGAGTTCCCCATCCTGATCGGCGCGTTCCAGACCATGCCGTGGGCCGCGGTCACGGCCGTGTTCGGGGTGGTCCTCACGGCGCTGTACCTGCTGTGGGCCTACCAGCGGATGTTCCACGGCCCGGTCGAGGGCGCCAGCCGGCGCATGCCGGACCTCAACCGGCGCGAGGTCGCCGTCATGGCGCCGGTCGTCGCGCTCATCATCGGCATCGGCCTGTACCCCAAGCCGCTGTATGACCGGGTGACCCCGACCATCGAGCAGATGATCACCGACCCGAGCCTCGCGGAGACCGCCACGGCCGGCCCGGCCCACGGGCGGCCGGCCGTGGCCGCACGCACGGAGGGGTCGCGGTGACAGTGCTGGCGCAGACGGCCGCCCCGGGGGCCCACCCCGAGATCGCCTGGGCGGCGATCAGCCCGGAGCTGACGCTGTTCGGCGTGGCCATCCTGGTGCTGATGCTCGACACCGCCGGCGAGCAGCGGCTGGGGGTCTCCGTCGGTGTGTGTGGCGCGACCCTGGTGGGCGCGGCCCTGGCGGGCATCGCCACCGGGGCGTGGGTACTGCCGGCGCTGGCGGCCCTGGCGGGGGTGGCGCAACTGGCCCTGACCGCCCGCTGGAACCGTCGCCCCCGGCTGCTGGGCGCGGTGCTCGCGGGCGGGGGGTTCGTCGCCACGATCGGGCTGACCGCCTGGCAGCAGGCGACCGCCCCGGCCCAGACCGTGGTGGCGGGCATGGTCGCCGCCGACGGGGTGGCGCACTTCACCCGCTACACGGTCGCGGTCGCCGGCCTGCTCACCGTGGGCCTGGGCTTCGGCTACCTGGAGGAGCGGCGCATCCACCGTGGCGAGTACTACCCGCTGCTGTTGCTCGCCGCGACCGGAATGACGCTGCTGGGCGCCAGCGCCGACCTGATCATGGTCTTTATGGCGATCGAGGTCCTGTCGCTGAGCCTGTACATCCTCACCGGCTTCCCCAAGCGGGACCTCACCGCGCAGGAGTCGGCGCTGAAGTACTTCCTGCTGGGCGCCTTCTCCAGCGCCCTGCTGTTGTACGGCGTGGCGCTGGTCTACGGCATCACCGGGTCCACGAACCTGGCCGAGGCGGGGGCGGCGCTGGCGGTGGTGGGGACCCCGGTGGGCCTGACCGTCGCCGCGCTCGCGCTGCTGATCGTCGGCTTCGGCTTCAAGACGGCGGTCGTGCCGTTCCACATGTGGACCCCGGACGTCTACCAGGGGGCGCCCACGCCGGTGACCGGCTTCATGTCGGCCGCCACCAAGGCGGCCGCGTTCGCCGCCTTCCTGCGGGTGTTCTCCGGCGCCTTCGGTCCCCTGGTGCTGAGCTGGCGCCCGGCGCTGTACACGCTGGCGGTGGTCACGATGATGGTCGGCGCCCTCCTGGCCGTGGTGCAGACGGACCTGAAGCGCATGCTGGGGTACTCGGCGATCGCCCACGCCGGCTACGTGCTCATCGGGCTGTTGTCGGTGAGCCCCGACGGCGTCGGCGCCACCCTGTTCTACCTGCTGGTCTACGCCATCCTGTCCGTGGGCTCCTTCGGGGTGCTCACCGCCATGGAGCGCCGCACCCACAAGGCGGTGGCGCTGGACGACGTCCGCGGGTTCGGGCGCCGCTCCCCGCTGGTGGCCGGCATGATGGGGCTGTTTTTGTTCGGGCTCGCCGGCCTGCCGGGCACGGCCGGCTTCATGGCCAAGTTCGCGGTGTTCCGCGCGGGCGTGGAGGCCGACCTCACCTGGCTGGTCGTCGTCGCGGTCGTCTCCAGCGTCATCGCGGCCTTCTTCTACCTGCGGGTCATCGTGGCGATGTTCATGGACGACGAGCCCCCCGAGGCGGCCGCCCGGCCGCCGCTGGCGCCGCGGGGGGCTGTCGCCGCCGCCC
>JALYGZ010000053.1 GCA_030776845.1 Actinomycetota bacterium | reverse complement strand
CTGCCGGACACCACGGCGCCCAGCGCGCCGGCCCGCAGGAGCGCCCGCCTGTGGCCCGCCAACTCGGGGCGCAGCACGAGGGCGGCCGACTCCAGATCGTTGTGCAGCGCGGCCCCCAGCGCCTCGGCGTCGGGGGTCCGCAGGGCCTGGAGCACGGCGTCGGGCTCCGCCTCGCCGGGCCGGCAGTAGCGGTCCCAGGCCCGGTAGACCTCGGCCGTGCCCAGCGGCTCCCCGCCGGTGCCCACGACCCAGTGGAACTCGCCACGGCACAGGACGCGGGCCAGCTGGGTCCCCGTCCCGGTGCACAGCGCGGTGCCGCCCACGACGCAGAAGGGGACGTCGCTGCCTAGGTCGCCGCCCATATCCCGCAGCTCGTCGCGGGACAGCCCGCAGTCCCACAGGTCGTTCAGGCCCAGCAGGACCGCGGCCGCGTCCGCCGAGCCGCCAGCCATGCCCGCGGCCACCGGGATGCCCTTGCGAAGCGCCAGCACCGTGTGGGACGGGGGCTCGGGGAAGGAGCCGGCGCGCACGGCGCCGTTCCCCGAGACGTCGACGCACACGTCGGGCAGGCCGGTGGCGCGACCCAGCGCCGCCGCGGCCCGCACCGCCAGGTTGTCCCGGGCCAGCGGCAGGCCGGCGGTGCCGTCGTCGTCCAGGCGCACGCGCATCCGCCGGCGGGTCGACGGATGCTGCCCGCGTCCGGGGGGCCCGGTGATCGACGCCCGCAGCTGGTCGAACAGCGAGACCGTCTGCATGACGGTCGTCAGCTCGTGGTAGCCGTCGGGGCGCCGGCCGCGTACCGCGAGGAACAGGTTGATCTTGGCCGGGACGTCGACGTGGACACACTGCCCATGGGCCCGAGCGCCCTGGTCTGGCTGGGCTCGCACGAGGCGCCCTTCGCGGGTCGACGGAGTGCGGGAGACGTCCGCAGCGGCCGGGACATCGTAGGCGTCGCCGGGAAGGCGCGGCAAAGACGGGATTCAGGCCCGGCGCCCGGGCGGGACAGGCAGACAGGCGGCCAGCGCCACCCAGTCCGCCAGCGCGAGCTCCTCGGCCCGCGCCCCGGGCTCCAGGCCCACCCCCGACAGCGCGGCCTCCACGTCCGCCGGTGCCAGGCCCGGGCGGGACAGCGCGTTGCGCAGCCGCTTGCGGCGCTGGGCGAAGCCCACGTCGACGAGGGCAGCCACGCGCCCACGGTCCACGGGCCCGTCCCACGGGCGGGGCCGCAGGCCGACGACGACTGAGTCGACGTTGGGCTCGGGCAGGAAGGCGCGGCGGCTGACAGCCGACAGCACCCGCGCGTCGGCCAGCACCGCCACCTTGACGCTGACCGCACCGTAGAAGGGATCCCCGACGCCGGCCGCCCAGCGCCGGCCGACCTCCCGCTGGACCATCACCGTGAGCCGGTCGAAGGCGCCGGCCGCCAGCCCCCGCAGCACGAGCGGCGTCGCCACGCTGTACGGCAGGTTCGCGACGAGCGCCGCGGGGCCGCCGTCGACGAGGGCGGCCAGGTCCACGTCCAGGGCGTCGGCATGGATCACGCGCACCCCGGCGTCGCCGGCCAGCACCCCGGACAGGGCCCGCACCAGCCTGGCGTCGACCTCCACGGCGACGACCCGGGCGCCGGCCTCGCGCAGGGCCAGGGTGAGGCTGCCCAGGCCGGGGCCGATCTCACAGACCACGTCGCCGGCGATGACGCCGGACAGCCGCACGACCTTGCGGACCGTGTTCGGGTCCACCACGAAGCTCTGGCCGGCCGACCGGCGCGGGGCGATCCCGTGCCGCCGCAGCAGCGCGCGGACCTGCCGCGGGCCCAGCAGGGCGGTCACGGCGCCGGCCTCAGGCGGCTCCGGGCTCGCGCTCGTCGGAGTCGCCGAGCGCGAACAGCCGCCGCGCGTTGGTCCGCGTCGCCGCGGCGAGCTCCTCGACGGCCACGCCGTGGACCCGGGCCAGGGCCTCGGCGACGAGGACCACGCGCGCGGGCTCGTTGGGCTGCCCGCGCAGCGGGTGCGGCGACAGGTAGGGCGAGTCGGTCTCGGTGACGAGCAGCTCCAGGGGCACGGCGGCGGCGGCCTCGCGCAGCGCGGGGGCGTTGGTGAAGGTGACGTTGCCGGCGAACGACACGTACAGGCCCCGCTCGGCGCACGCCTTCGCGACGAGCGCGCCGCCGGAGAAGCAGTGCATGACGGTGCGCGCGGGCGGACCCTCCTCGTCGAGCAGCGAAAGGGCGTCGTCGTGCGCGTCGCGCGCGTGGACGACGAGCGCCTTGTCCAGCTCCTTGGCGATGCGAGCGTGCTCGATGAACGACTCGCGCTGGCGTACCCGGGGCGAGTGGTCGCGGAAGTAGTCCAGGCCGGTCTCGCCGATGGCGACCACGCCGGGGTGGCCCGCCATACGCCGGAGGTGACGCAGCACGTGGTCGGTCGCCTCGATCGCGTTGTGGGGGTGGATACCCACCGCCGCGTGGACCTGGCGGCACCGGGAGGCGGTCGCCAGGCACTCCGCGGACGAGGCCAGGTCCACGCCGACGTCGACCATCAGCTCCACGCCCGCCTGCACGGCGCGCTCGACGACCGCGGCGGGGTCGAGGCCCTCCAGGGACGACAGGTGGCAGTGGGTGTCGACGTACAAGGGGTCCCCGTCTCCGCCCGGCGGCTCGGCGGCACGCGCGACCGCGGCCGGCGACGAGGCGCGATCGAGCACGTAGGAGTGCCTGTCAACGCTAGCACCGGGCGGGGCGCCTGCACAGAACAGGGGATGACGGGCCGGCGTCCGGGTGCCGGCGTCCGCCCCTTCGGCGGCGGGTAGGGACTCCGGGGTGCCCCCCACCACCGAGGACGCCGGGAGGCCGCCGGCGCAGCGCGCGACCCGCTCGGTC
The DNA here is from genome assembly GCA_030776845.1 of Actinomycetota bacterium. Classification (GTDB taxonomy): domain Bacteria; phylum Actinomycetota; class Nitriliruptoria; order Euzebyales; family Egibacteraceae; genus JAHWKQ01. Next base: position 2,931 of record JALYGZ010000053.1, on the reverse strand, counting down.
CTGGCGGCCGGGGTGGTGCTGTCGTTCTCCCACATCTACGTGGTCCAGCCGATCCTGCCCCTGATCGGCGCGGACCTGGGCGTCGGCGCCGATCGGGCCTCGCTGGCGGTCACCGCCACGCTGGCCGCACTCGCGCTGGCCAACCTGGCCTGGGGTCCGGTGGCGGACCGGTGGGGCCGCAAGCCGGTCATGGTGCTCGGCGCCCTGGCCCTGGCCGTGCCGGCCGCGCTCGTCCCGGTGGCTACGACGCTGGGCGCACTGCTCGCGCTGCGGTTCGCCCAGGGCCTGCTGGTGCCGGCCGTGACCGTCCCGGCGGCCAGCTACGCGCACGAGGAGCTTGCCGGCGGGTCCGGTCGGGCCATGTCGGTCTACGTCGGCGCCATGGCCCTCGGCGGCCTGCTCGGCCGGGTCGAGGGCGGCGTGTTGGCCGACCTCATGGGGTGGCGGGCGAGCTTCGGGGTCTACGCAGCCCTGACCGTGCTGGGGGGCCTGCTCGTGTGGGCGCTGCTGCCCCGCTCGGCCAACTTCCGCCCCCGTGACGCGACCGTCGGCGGGGACCTGCGCATGCACCTGACCGATCCGGGACTGGTCGGGGGCTACGTGGTCGGCGCGCTGTACTTCGCGGTCGTCATGGGCGTCGCGACGGTCATCCCCTACCGCCTCGGCGCGCCGCCGTACGACCTGCGGCCGTCGGCCATCTCGCTGGTGTATCTGGCCTACGCGGCGGGGGTGCTGGCCACCGGTGTCGGCGGCCGCCTGGTGGACCGCTACGGCGCCCGGGGCGTGCAGCGCTGGGGCCTGGCCGCGGGCGTCGCGGCGCTGGCCCTGAGCGGGCTGGCGCCCCTGCCGGCCGTCGTGGGCTCCTACGTGGCCTTGATGATGGCCTACTTCGTCACCCAGGTCGGCGTCACGGCGTGGATCAGCGCCCGGGCCGGTCAGGCGCGGGCGTCGGCGGTCTCGCTGTACTACGTCGCCTACTACGTGTGCGGGGCCACGGGGGCCTGGCTGTGGTCGGGCGCCTGGCGCGTCGCCGGCTGGAGCGGGCTCATCGCCCTGGGCGTGGCCACGGCCGTCCTGGCCGCGGTGCTGGAGACGGTCCTGTTCCGGGCCGGGCGACGTCGCGACGCCCGGGGCCTGGCCGCCGGGTAGGGGCCGCTCAGCCCTCCTCGAGCCGGGGGAACAGCAGCGCCCCCTTGTCCACGGTCGCGCCGACCGGCGTGGCGCCGGGCTCCGCCGCCCCCGGCAGCCGCTGGTCGCCCAGCGCCTGGGACAGGCCGAGCTTGGCCCACAGCGCCCCGGCGGCGTCGGGCATGACCGGTGAGATCAGCACCGCGACGACCCGCAGCATGTCGACGCACGTGTACAGGCAGCGGCCCAGGTCGCCGGTCTCCCCCCCCTTGTGCAGCAACCAGGGCGCCCGCGCCTCCACGTAGCGGTTGAGGCCCGACACGAGTGTCCACAGCGCCTCCAGCGCCCGCTTGAAGTCCAGGCTGTCCATCGCGCCCATGCCCTCGACGGCCGCGGCGTGGTCGCCGGCCAGGGCGGCCTCGGCGGGCCCCGGCGCCCCCCTGGGGTCCGGGACTCGTCCGTCGCAGTACGAGCCGACCATGTTCAGGACCCGGTTGACGAGATTGCCCAGGTCGTTGGCCAGGTCGGTCGTGTAGCGCGCCTCCATCGACTCCCACGAGAAGGTGCCGTCCTGGCCGAAGGAGATCTCGCGCAGGAAGTAGTAGCGATAGCAGTCCAGGCCGAAGTGGGCGACCAGGTCGGCCGGGTAGATGCCGGTCGCGTTGCTCTTGCTCATCTTCTCCCCGCCGACGAGCAGGAAGCCGTGGGCGAAGACCTGTCGGGGCGGCGGCAGGCCGCCGGCGATGAGCATGGCCGGCCAGTACACGGCGTGGAAGCGCAGGATGTCCTTGCCGATCAGGTGCACGTCGGCGGGCCAGCGGCGTGCGAACGCCTCCTCGTTCGCCCCGAAGTCGGCGGCGGTGACGTAGTTGAGCAGCGCGTCGAACCACACGTAGAAGACGTGGCCGGGCTCCCAGGGGCAGGGCACCCCCCACTCGAACGCCGAGCGGGTCGCCGAGATGTCCTGCAGGCCGGCCTCAACGAAGGAGCGGACCTCGTTCAGGCGCCCGGACGGCTGCACGAAGTCGGGGTGCTCCTCGTACAGCTTGAGCAGGTCCGGTGCGTACCGGGACAATCGGAAGAACCAGTTCTCCTGCTCCAGGTCCTCCACCGGCCGGCGGTGGATGGGGCACAGACGGTCGTCGACGAGCTCCTCCTCGGTGTAGTAGGCCTCGCAGCGCACGCAGTAGGGACCGGCGTACGTGGCCAGGTACAGGTCGCCCTGGTCGTACAGGCGCTGCATGAACTCCTGCACGCGGCGCTCGTGGCGCGGCTCGGTCGTACGGATGAAGTCGTCGTTGGAGATGCGCAGCAGCCCGAGCATCTCCCGCCAGCGCGGGACGATGTCGTCGACGTGCTGCTGGGGGGTCAGCTGCCGCTCGGCGGCGGTGCGGGCGATGTTCTGGCCGTGCTCGTCGGTCCCGGTCAGAAAGAAGACCCGGTCGCCGCACAGACGTCGCCAGCGGGCCAGCACGTCGGCGGCGACGGTCGTGTAGGCGTGCCCGATGTGCGGCACGTCGTTGACGTAATAGATCGGCGTGGTGACGTAGAAGGTGTCCTTGATCGCCATCCGATGCAGCCTATCCCGCCTCTCCACCCGGAGGGTGTCGACTGGCTTTCGGATAGCGAGCGTCAGTCGACACACTCCGGGTCAGGTGGGGTGGTCGACGGCGGCCTGGTAGACGCGCCGCCGGGCGACGCCGGTGGACTCGGCCACGCGCGTGACGGCGTCCCTGCGTGAGGCGCCGGCCGCGACCTGCTCGGCCACCCGCGCCGCGAGGGCGGCGGTGTCCGACTCGCTGG